>NZ_JBEXFB010000007.1:0-253843 GCF_040606575.1 Streptomyces sp. NPDC005402 | reverse complement strand
GGATGGACATGATGGAGTCGCCGCCGAGGGCGAAGAAGTCGTCGTCGACACCGGCGTCCTCGCGCCCGAGCACCTGCCGGAACAGCCCCACCAGCCGTACTTCCAGCGGGTTGTGTGCGGTGTCGGGAGCCAGGGCCTGGGCGAGGCGGGCGGGGGTGCGGTGTTCGAAGACGTGGCGGGCGGAGAACTTCAGTCCTGCCGCACGGGCGCGGCCCACGAGCTGGATGGACATGATGGAGTCGCCGCCGAGGGCGAAGAAGTCGTCGTCGACACCGGCGTCCTCGCGCCCGAGCACCTGCCGGAACAGCCCCACCAGCCGCTCCTCCGAGGCGCCGGAGGCTGCGCGGCCCGCGGTGCCGGTGGTGGCGGCGGGCTCGGGCAGGGCCGCCCGGTCCACCTTGCCGTTGGGAGTGAGCGGCAGCTCGTCGAGGAACACGAACGCGGCGGGCACCATGTACTCGGGCAGCGCCGCCCGCATCCGCGCCTCGACCTCGGCACTCTCCACGCCCTCGGCCACCAGGTAGCCGACCAGGCGGGGTTCGGCGGCGGTGCCGCGGACGGCCGCGGCGGCACGGCGGACGCCGGGCACGGCCTCGGCGGCCGCTTCCACCTCGCCCAGTTCGATCCGGAAGCCGCGCACCTTGACCTGGTCGTCCACCCGGCCGAGGTACTCGATCGTGCCGTCCGGGCGCCGCCGGGCGAGGTCGCCCGTGCGGTACATCCGGCTGCCCACCGGACCGAACGGGTCGGCCACGAACCGGTGCGAGGTCTGGCCGGGCAGCCCGAGGTACCCCCGGGCCAGCCCCTCACCGGCGAGATACAACTCGCCCCGCGCGCCCGGCCGTACGGGCCGCAGCCCGCTGTCGAGCAGCTGCACCCGGGCATACGGGAACGCACGGCCGACCGGGACCGGTCCGTCGGCGAGCGGCTCGCCCGGCTCGATCCGGAACTCCATGACGTTGACGGTCGCCTCGGTCGGGCCGTACGCGTTGATCACGGTCGCCCCGGGGTGGGCGGCCCGCCAGCCGGCGAGCATCTCACCGCGCAACGCCTCGCCGCCGAGCACCAGCGTCCCGGAGGGGGAGACCTCCTCGGGCAGCGTGTCCAGCAGCCTGAGATGGCTGGGCGTGCCCTTGAGGAAGGTGGGGCGCGCGGCACCGATCGCGTCCGGCAGCTCGGCCAGGTGCACCTGACCGCCCGTGACCAGCGGGGTGTACAGGCAGGTGACGGTGAGGTCGAACGACACCGAGGTGTGCGCGAGGGAGATCCCCGCCGCGTCCGGGTAGGCCTCGGCGGCCCGCGCCAGGTAGGCGCCCAGCGCCCGGTGCTCCACCACCACACCCTTGGGGCGGCCCGTCGAGCCCGAGGTGAAGATGACGTACGCGGCGTCCTGCGGGCGCGGCGTACGGCCCACCGCGTCGGCCTCCGCGGTGCCGGGCCGCACGGTGACCAGGCCCGCCGGCGCGAGGTCCGGGTCGGCGGTGACGGCCAGTGCAGGGGCACTGTCCTGAAGGATCACGGCGATGCGCTCGGCCGGGTAGGCAGGGTCCACCGGCACATAGGCGGCACCGGACTTGAGCACGCCGAGCAGCGCGACCATCAGGTCCACCGAGCGCGGCAGCAGCACCGCGACCAGGCGGCCGGGTCCGGCGCCGCGCTCGATCAGCTCGGCGGCCAGAGCGTTGGAGCGGCGGTCGAGCTGCCGGTAGGTGAGGCTCTCGCCGCCGGCGAGGACGGCCGGCGCGTCGGGGGTGCGGGCGGCCTGCGCGGCGAACAGTTCGGGCAGCGTCGCGGCCGAGGACGGGACCGCGGCGACGTCCGCCGACGCGCTCTCCTCGTTCCTGGCGACGCGGCCGAGCGGCGTCCCGGGCGCGGACCCGAAGGCGCGCAGGGTCGCGAGCAGCTCCGCGGCGGCGGCCCGCGCGGTCGCCTCGTCCACCAACTGCGGCTGGTGGCGCACCCGCAGCCGCATCCGCTCGCCGGGTTCGACGACGACACTGATGGCGAAGTGGCTGCCGTCGCGGACCCGGGCGTCGGCCAGTTCGAGCCCGGCCTCCCGGGCGGCAGCGGTGATCGCCGGCAGGTCGAGCGGGTAGTTCTCGAAGCTGAGCAGGGTGTCGAACAGCTCACCCATGCCGAGGGAGCGCTGGATGTCGCCGAGGGCGACATGGTGGTGGTCGAGCAGCGCGGCCTGTTCACGGCCGAGCCGTACGGCGAGGTCGCCCAGTCGCTCGCCCGCGTCGAGGCGGACCGACAGCGGCACGGTGTTGATGAACAGGCCCACCAGGTCGCCCGCGCCCGGCAGTTCGGCCGGGCGGCCGGCCACGGTGACACCGAACAGCGCCTCGTCGCGGCCGGTCAGGCCACGCAGCACGATCGCCCAGGCGGCCTGCACCAGCGTGTTCACGGTGACGCCGTACCGGCGGGCGACCGCGGCCAGGGCGGCCGTCTCCCGCTCGCTCAGCAGGTGCTCCTGGCGGACCGGCTCCAGGACCCGGGCGCCCTGTCCGGTGGCGACCCGCGAGGGCTCGGTCACCTCGGCGAGGGCTGCCCGCCACACCTCCAGGGACGCCTGCGGGTCGGTCCCGTCGAGCCAGGCGAGGTGGTCGCGGTAACGGGCCCGGTCCGCGTCGTCCCGTACCGCACCCGGGGCGCCGTACTCGGCGAACAGGTCGCGCGCCACGATCGGCAACGACCAGCCGTCCACCACGATGTGGTGCAACGTCAGAACCACCGAGCCGGTGCCGTCGGCGCGGCGCACCGCGGCTGCCCGCACCAGGGGCGGACGGGTCAGGTCGAAACGGGTGGCCCGGTCCTCGTCGAGCAGGGCGGCGAACCCGGCGTCGTCGGCGACGCACACCTCCCGTACCGGCACGCCCGGCGCCTCGTGCACCACCTGCACCGACCGCTGGTCCTCGGTCGTGCGGAACCCGGCGCGCAGCGCCTCATGCCGGGCGAGCACCCGGTCAAGGGCGGCGCCGAGCCGTCCCGCGTCCACCGGGGCGGCGAAGTCGAGGACGACCTGCAGGGTGTACGGGTCGGCGTCGGTGTCGTCGAAGGCGTGGTGGAACAGCAGGCCCTGCTGGTTCGGCGAGAGCGGCAGGACCTCCGCCACGCCGGGTTCGGCGATGAGCCGCTCGGCCTCCTCGGCGGAGACGGGCAGCGTGATCCGCCGGGGCGTGGCCGCCGGCTCGTACGTGGAGCACACCTCGGCGAGCGCGGCCACGGTGCGCCGCTCGAACATGTCGCGGAAGCCGAAGGACACCCCGCGGGCACGGGCCCGGCTGAGCAGCCGGAAGCCGAGGATGCTGTCACCGCCGAGCGCGAAGAAGTCCTCGTCGACGCCGACCGACTCCAGGCCGAGGACCTCCGCGAAGAGCTCGCACAACAGCTCCTGGAGCGGTGTCTCGGGGCCCCGCACGGCCGTACCGGCGATCACCGGGACGGGCAGCGCACGCCGGTCGACGTCGCCTCCGGGGGCCGGGGGCAGGGTGTCCAGGGTGACGAGGACGGACGGCACCATGTAGTCGGGCAGTTGTGCGGCGACAGCGTCCCGCAGCGCCCTCGGGTCGACGGTGGCGCCCCGGCGGGGCACCACGTAGCCGACGAGGCGGCGCTCGCCGGGGATGTCCTCGCGGACCACGGCCGCCGCCCGCACCACGTCGGGGTGGGCCGCGAGCGCGGCCTCGACCTCGGCCGGGTCGAACCGGAAGCCGCGCAGCTCGGACAGATCGCCCCGGTCCGCACCGGCGACGTGCTCACGGTCGGCCACCAGCTCGCCGACCAGGGTGCCGGGCGCGTCCGCGAACCGGGCGAGGGTGTCGGTGAACCGGTCGAGCAGCCTCTGTGCGGCCACCGGCTCGAACAGGTGTGGCCGGCACACGAGCCGGGCTGCCAGCCGCTCGCCGGGGACGGCGGTGAGGGTGAGCGGATAGTGGTTGACGTCCGTGACGTCGACGGCGCCCGCCACCAGGCCGCTCCCGCGGGCGACGGCGTCCAGCGCGGCGCGGTCCACGGGATAGTTCTGGAAGGCGACCACGGTGTCGAAGAGACCGGAGACACCGGCCGCCCGCTGCACCTCGACGAGCGGCAGGTACTGATGGGCGAGCAGGTCGGCCTGGTCGTCCTGGACGGACCGGGCCAGCTCGGCGAGGGTGCGGCCCGAGCCGGGACGGGCGCGCAGCGGCACGGTGTTGACGAAGAGCCCGGCCATCTCGGCCACACCCGGCAGCTCGGCGGGGCGGCCGGCCACGGTGATGCCGAACACCACGTCGTCCCGGCCGGTCAGCTCACGCAGCGCGACCGACCAGGCCGCCTGCACCAGGCTGTTGACGGTGACACCCAGCGCGCGGGCGGACTGCTCCAGGCGCGTGGTGGTCGCGGCGTCCAGGGCACTGTCCAGGCGTACGGCGTCGGTGGCGCCGTCGGTGGCGCCGTCCGTGACACCCACCAGGGTCGGGTGGACTCCGGCAAGCGCCTCGCCCCAGACGGCGGCGGAACGCTCCTGGTCGTGCCCGGCCAGCCAGCCGAGGTGGTCTCGGTAGGGCCGGGGCCCGGGGCCCATGTCCTCGCCCGCGTACGCCCGCAGTGTCTCGCCGAGCAGGATCGGCACCGACCAGCCGTCCAGGACGAGGTGGTGGCAGGTCACCATGAACCGGTACCCGTCGTCGAGCCGCAGCAGGGCCGCGCGCAGCAGCGGCGCGGACCTGACGTCGAAGGGCTCACCGGCCTCGGCGCGCAGCACCGCGTCGAGTTCGTCCGCGCGGCCGCGCAGGTCGTGCACCCGCCACGGCACGGCGGCCCGGCGCCGCACCACGAGCACCGGCCGGGCGACCTCCTCGTGGGCGACCGACGAACGTAGCACGGGATGGCGGGAGACCACGGTGTCCAGGGCGGCGCGCAGCCGCTCGGCGTCCACGTCCCCGCTCAGGTCCATACCGATGTGCACGGTGTAGACGGCACCGTCCTGTCCGGCGGTGAGGCTGTGCACCAGCAGGCCGTCCTGCAACGGCGTCAGCGGCAGCACCTCCTCCACCTCGGGGTCGGCGAACAGCGCGGCCAGTTCGGCCTCCGGCAACGGCGCGGGCGGCGCGGACACGGGCGTCGGACCGGCGGCCGGGTCGCCGAGCGTGCAGGAGGGGGCGAGACGGGCCACGGTCCGGGCGCGGAACAGGTCGCGGATCACCACCGTGACGCCCTCGCGGGCGGCACGGGAGACCACGCGGGTGGCGGACAGGGAGGTGCCGCCGAGCGTGAAGAAGTCGTCGTCGACGGTGACGGAGTCCAGGCCGAGCACCTCGGCGTACAGGCCGCACAGCCGCCTCTCCAGCTCGGTGCGCGGGGCCCGCCCGTCGGGCAGCGAGACCCGCACCGGGGCGGGCAGGGCCCGTCTGTCCAGCTTGCCGTTGGGGGTCAGCGGCAGCGCGTCCAGGACCACCACGGCGCTGGGGACCATGTACTCGGGCAGCCGCTCGGCGAGATGGGCGCGCAGGGCCGCGGAGTCGCCTTCCGGGGAGACGATGTAGGCCACGAGGCGTTTGTCGCCGGGCCGGTCCTCGCGCATCAGCACGGCGGCCCGCTCCACCGGCGCGTGTGCGAGCAACGCGGCCTCGATGTCGCCGAGTTCGATCCGGAACCCGCGCACCTTGACCTGGTGGTCCAGGCGGGACAGGAAGGTGAGGGAGCCGTTCGGCTCGACCCGCACCAGGTCGCCGGTGCGGTAGATACGGCCGGGACCGTACGGGTTGGCGACGAACCGCTCGGCGGTCAGGTCCGGCCGGCCGCGATAGCCGCGGGCCACGCCGTCGCCGGCGATGTACAGCTCGCCGCTGTAGCCGGCCGGCACCGGGCGCAGCGCCGAATCGAGCACGTACACCTGGGTGTTGAGGATCGGGGCGCCCAGCGACACCGGACCGCCGTCCCCTTCGACCGGTGCGGTCATCGACCAGACGGTGGTCTCGGTGGGGCCGTACATGTTGGTGACGCTCGCGGCGTGCTCGGTCAGCAGACCGGCCAGGGACTGCGGCAGCGCCTCGCCGCCGGTCAGCACGCGCACGTCGGCGAAGACCTCGGGGCGGGTCTCGACCAGTGGCTGCCACAGGCTGGGGGTGGCCTGCATGACGGTGACGGCCTCGCGCTCGACGATCGCCCTGAGGGCGTCCGGGTCGAGCACCTCGTCCCGGCTCGCGAGCACCACACGGGCGCCGGCGAGCAGCGGCTGGAAGATCTCCAGGACGGCGATGTCGAAACTCACGGTGGTCACCGCGAGCAACCGGTCCTCCGGCCCGACCGGCACCGCACGGGCCATCGCGGTCAGGAAGTTGTCCATCGCGAACCGCTCCAGGGTCACGCCCTTGGGGCGGCCGGTGGAGCCGGAGGTGTAGATGACGTACGCGGTGGAGCGGGGGTCCTGCGGACGGCCGAGCGGGTTAGCGTCCCCGGCCGACCAGTCGACCGAGTCGAGCAGCAGGGCGGGCAGGCCGGCGGGGACCTCGGTGCCGGAGACGGTGACGAGCAGCTCGGGGCCCGCGTCCGCGAGGACCATCGCCCGGCGGTCGGCGGGGTGTTCGGGGTCGACGGGCAGGTAGGCGCCACCGGTCTTGAGCACGGCGAGCAGGGTCACGACCAGGCCGGCGGTGCGCGGCAGCGCCACGCCGACGAGCCGCTCGGGGCCGACCCCGTGCGCGGCCAGCCGGTGGGCGAGCCGGTTGGCGCGGGCGTCCAGCTCGGCGTAGGTGAGCGTCTCGTCGGCGCACAGCGCCACGGCGTCGGGGGTGGCGGCGGCCTGCCGCTCGAACAGCTCGACGAGGCCGCCGGGGATTTCGCCCGCGGTGTCGTTGGGGGCGTGCAGCAGCCGGTCGGCGCTCGCGGCGTCGAGCAGCTCGGCACGGCCGACGGGGGCGTCGGGGGCGGCGGCGAGCGAGCCGAGCAGGGTGAGGAACCGCTCCTGGTGGGCGTGGAGGTCGGCCGCGGAGTAGAGCTCCGGGTTGGCCGCGAACTCCAGGCGTACGTCACCGTCGGCGGGGTCGCCGTAGGTGGCCAGCGCCAGGTCGGCGACCGGGCCGTTGGACAGCTGGCGGGGGGTGGCGAGGACCTCGCCGAAGCGGACCCGGGCGTCGAACGACATGGCGTTGACGGCGGTGCCGAACAGGGCGCCGTCGGTGCCGGTGAGGTCGCGGGCCTGGTGCAGTTCCTCGCGGCGGAACCGCTGCGCGCGCAGCAGGGCGCCCAGTTCGGTGCGGACCGTGCCGACCAGATCGGCGAAGGTGGTGTCCGGGGTGACGGTGACGCGCAGCGGCAGGTCGTTGGCGAGCATCGACGGGGTGGCCAGGGCGGCCGGGGTGCGTCGGGCGGCCACCGGGATGCCGAGGACCACGTCGTCGACGGAGAGCATCCGGTGGTGGTACACGGCGGTGGCGGCGGCGATCACGGCCGGCCAGTGCCCGACCGCGGTGAGCGCGCCGGTCAGCTCGCCCGGCAGGTCGGTGTGGCGGCGCAGGGCGCGGGGAGCGGCGCCGGCCGCGCCGTCGGCGAGGGTCTGGCGCTCCTCGGCCCCGGCGAGACGAGTGAGGAGGAAGTCACGGTCGCTCGCGTGGTGCGGGGAGTCGCGGTAGGCGCGCTCCTCGGCCACGAGTTCGTCGAGCCCCCGGCGGCGAGCCGGGGCGGGCTCCGCACCGGCGGCCAGGGCGGTGTACACGCGGGCCAGGCGGTCCAGGTAGCGGGTCTGCCCGAAGCCGTCGAGGACGATGTGGTGGTAGCGCAGGTAGAAGAAGTGCCGCTCGTCCGAGAGAACCAGCAGGGCGTGCCGGAACAGGGGACCGGCTTCGAGGTCGGGCACGGTGGCGAGATCCCGGTCCATCCAGGCGTGCGCGGCGGCCTCCGGGTCGGCCTCGCCCCGCAGGTCCACCAGGTCCACCGCGGCGTCCACTTCGCCCCGCACGATCTGGAACACCTCGCCGTCGTCCCCGAACCGGGACCGCAGCGTGTCGGCCTCGGCCACCGCGCGGACGACGGAGCGGCGCAGCACCTCGATGTCGAGGGGAACGGAGTCGAAGTGGACGGCGCACTGGTAGAGCGGGCTCTCCGGTTCCAACCGCTGAGCCACCCACACGCCGAGTTGAGCGGCGGTGACCGGCAGGCGGACATCGTCTCGAACCTCGGAAAGTGCCAACCGACTCACGCTCCCAGAACGGTGTACCAGTGCGGACCACAGCGGAGGCGTCGGCCCGGTGACGGCGTGACGCTCCGAGCGGAGGATTCCGGCACCGCCTATCTCGCCCCTATAGGTGGCGGCCCTCCGTCAGGGAGCCCGGGTGCTCCGGGCGCGGCACAGCGGGGCCGTCGACGGCGGGCCGGGGCGGCCTGGAGCCGGTCGGTGAGGTGTCCGTGAGAGGGTGCGGGACTCGGGACTGTCAGAGCAGGGGAACCCGGGTGAAGTGCCCGGCGGCGCGCAGTTCCTCCTCGATGCGGGCAGCCGTCAGGCGGAGTTCGGGGAGGAGTTCCTCGACGCACTCCGCCGCCGTGCGGCCCGCCGCGTGCAGGGCCACGTTCACGGCGGCGACGACCCGGCCCGTACGGTCGTGCAGGGGGACGGCGAGGGTGCGCAGACCGTCCTCCCAGTCCTCGTCGAGCAGGGCGTAGCCCTGCGTGCGGAGGCGGGCGGAGGCGGCGGAGCCCTCCGTGTCCGACAGCAGGACCCGGCCCAGGGAGGTCGCCGCGGCCGGCAGCCGGGTGCCCACCCGGATGTCGACGCCCATGATCCGTGGGGACACGGCCCGTGCCGTGTACTGGATCTCGGCGGTCGGCCC
The DNA here is from genome assembly GCF_040606575.1 of Streptomyces sp. NPDC005402. Classification (NCBI taxonomy): domain Bacteria; kingdom Bacillati; phylum Actinomycetota; class Actinomycetes; order Kitasatosporales; family Streptomycetaceae; genus Streptomyces; species Streptomyces sp. NPDC005402. The sequence continues at coordinate 245,036 of NZ_JBEXFB010000007.1, read as the reverse complement.
CGAGGACACCAGGACCGCCAGCGCCGTCGACTCGCCGACCCGCGCCGCCAGGTCCGCCAGGTGGGGCGCGGCGATGCGCGGCAGGGACGTACGGGACAGCGGCGGGAAGCCCAGGGACAGGACCCGCGGGGTGAGGCTGAAGGTGCGGGACTCCGGCTGCCCGCGGACCAGGCCCAGGTGTTCGTAGGTGATCAGGGCGCGGCGGGCCGTCGCCCTCGTGAGGCCCGTCGCCCGGGCCACGTCCGTCAGGGTCAGCGCGGCCCTGCCCTCGCCGAACGCCGTCAGGACCGTCAGTCCGCGCGCGAGGGACTCGACGAACTCACGGCCCAGTTCGTTCTTGGACGCGCCGATCCAGGCGGCCGATCCCGAGGGGGGCGGGCCCGGGTCCGGGTCCGGGGCGGCGGCCAGTTCGCGTTCCATCTCGGCCACCGTCGCCCGCAGCCGTGGCAGCAGGGTGTCGCGCAGGTCCGTCGCCGTGTGGCGGCTGGTGTGGCTCACGACGTTCGCCACGCAGGCGATCCGGCCCGTGCGGGGGTCCCGTACGGGGACGGAGACCGCCACCAGGCCCGGTTCGATCAACTGGTCGTCCAGCGCCCAGCCGTTGCGGCCCGCCTGTGTCGCCGTCACCTCGAACTCTCCCTCCCGAAGGGGGAGTTCCCGTGCGGGTACGGCCGGAAAGCCCCGGTTCTCCGGGTCCGCCGCCCGGCGTTCACGCCAGGCCCGCCAGTCGCCCTCCGTCCATTCGGACGCGAACAGGGGCCCGGGCGCGGTGCGTTCGGCCGGGAGCAGGTCGCCGATGCGGAAGCTGAGGGACATCGCGCGGCGGCGGGTGGCCTGGTGGATGAACCGGATGCCGTCGCGGTCGGCGACCGCCAGCGACACCGACTCGTCCAGCTCGTCGGCGAGGGCGTCGGCCCGTGAGGAGAGCAGGGCGGGCAGGCGCAGGGCGGCGAGATAGGCGTTGCCGAGTTCCATGAGGCGGGGGGTCGTCACCGCGTCCCGGCCGTCCAGGCGGACGTATCCCATGCGGGCCAGCGTCGACGTGATGCGGTCGACCGTGGAACGCGCCAGGCCCGTCGCCCGCTCCAGCCCGCTCAGGCTCAGCGTCCCGCCCGCGTCGGTCAGCTCCCGCAGCACCCTGACCCCCCGGATCAGCGGCGCGACCGCCTCGGCCGGCACGGCGGACTCCGGTACCGGCGGGGGAGTGGTGGTCTCAGCGGGCATCGGCTCTCCGGTACGGCGGTCACGGCAGGCCTACGGTAATCCGCCACACCCCCCACGACGCGCCACGCCCCCTGCACCACCAACGCGAGCCCTACCCGCCCCTGCGACGCTCCACGGGCCAGCGAGCCGTACCGCACCTGCGGCGCGCCACGCCCCCTGCACCACCCCGCGAGAGTCGGCCGCCCCGCCCCTACCCCCGCGTCACCCCCACCCGGTAATTCCCGTCCCCGTCCACTCCCAGCACCCGCACCCTGATCCCCTTGGCCGGGTCCCGGAACTCCTCCCCGGTCGTGAACGGCGCGTCCGAGAGTTCCGCGTGGACGTTGGGGCTGCGGGTGCAGCCCCCGCTGTTCCGCCGTGAGTCGTACACGCGTACCGGACCCCGCCCGGTGTCCACGTCCGCGTCGACCTTGTAGACGAGGACGCCCGGCCGGCACACCGTCTCGTCGTTGCCCTCGCGGGTGCGGAGCTCGACCGCGTAGCCGGTGCGGCGGCCGAGGGGGACGAAGAGGAGTTTGGTGCCGAGGCCGGGCCGGGCCAGCGGGGTCAGCGTGAACTCCGAAGTCCCGGACGCCGTCACGCAGTTGACCTGGGCCGCGTCCAGCCAGCCGAGCTTCCACTTGTGCCAGCCGAGGAGGTCGTTGTTGGCGCCCCAGTCCTCGCTCATGATGTCCCAGTGGCCGACCGCGCCCCCGCCGTTCTGGGTGTAGAGGTCGGGCAGGCCGAAGACATGGCTGTTCTCGTGGGGCAGGACCCGGTAGCCGGTCCGCGGGTAGGAACCGGAGCCGTCGTCCTGGCGGGAGTACACGAAGGAGGCGTTGGCGACGGGGACGCCGTCGGCGACCGGGGCGTCGGGATTGCCGGCGAAGGTCACCGACAGGACCGTGTCCAGGGCGGGGGGCCCGGCGTTCGGGGTCACCAGGACGTTCAGGAAGTCGTACGACCGGAAGTCCACCCTGGGATCGGCGGCGGCCACGATGTCCTGGACGAGTCGGCGGTAGCCGGGGTCGAAGGGGGCGCCGCGCTCTATGCCGTAGGCCCGGAAGGACTTCGGCATCCGCAGCCAGTCGGTGATCGGGGCCTCGGGGCGGTAGTCGAGACGGCCGTAGGAACTGGTGCGGAACCAGTTCTGGGTCTGCGGGAAGAACTCGCGGAAGCGGCTCTGGGCGGTGCCGGAGCCGGGCGCGTCGGAGAAGTCGATCATCAGGGTGAGGGCGTGGACGGTGCCGGTGGAGCGGGAGTACCCGCCGGGCGTGGGCAGGCCCTCGGACATCTGGACGGCCGGGCCGCCGCTGATCAGACAGGCGCCGTGGGAGTCGGAGCGGGCCAGGGAGACCGGGCCGGCGGTGGTGGCCCCGGGGACGGGGCGCTCGGTGCCGGCCGAGGTGCTGACCGCGAGGGTCAGCACGGTCACGGACGCGAGGGCGGCGACGCGGCGCGGGCGTATGCGACGTCTGGTCCACGGCATGCGAGCACCCTCCGGAGCGCGGCAGCCGCTGGTCGGAAGGCTGCTCCTCTTCGATCACCCTCTGCCGGGGGAGGGGCGCACGCGCGCTGGAGGGACCGAACGTGGGTATCGCGAGATCTGTGACTCAGGTCACATCATAATTTCTCCTCAACCCGAAATAACCGGGGAGCGTCTCCCCGTTTAGACCTGTGTCCGAGCGAAACGGGGATTGAGTCCCCGGTTCACCGCCAACAGAGGAGCACACCGTGCAGACCGCTCTCACCGTGCAGCGCAAAGCGCCCCGCGCCGACGCCCTGCGCAACCGCGAGCGGATCGTCACCGCCGCCAGCGAGATGTTCACCGAGTTCGGCCCCGACGTGCCGCTCGACGAGATCGCCCGCCGGGCCGGCGTCGGCAACGCCACGGTGTACCGCAACTTCCCCGACCGCGACGCACTCGTCCGTGAGGTCGTCTGTTCCGTCATGGACCGGACGTCCGAGGCGGCCGAGCTCGCGCTCGCGCAGACCGGGGACGCCTTCGGTGCTCTGGAGCGCTTCGTGCACGCCTCCGCCGACGAGCGGATCACGGCACTGTGCCCGATGATCCAGGGCACCTTCGACCAGTACCACCCCGACCTGGTGGCCGCGCGCGAACGCATCGAGCAGCTCGTCGAGCAGCTCATGGACCGGGCCAGGGCGGCCGGTCAGCTTCGCGGCGACGTGAGCGTCGGTGACCTGATGGTCGCCGTGGCCCAGCTGTCCCGGCCCCCGGCCGGTACCGGCTGCCTCACCCTCGACGGGTTCGTGCACCGCACCCTTCAGCTGTTCCTGGACGGACTGCGGGCCCCGGCCCGCTCCGAGCTGCCGGGCGCGGCCCTGACCATGGAGGACCTCCGCCAGGCCTGATCCGACGACGAACCGATTAGTTCACAGCGCGAGAACAGTCTCCATCAACGACTTTCGACCGGCCGTCACCGAAGACGGACCGTCCCCTTTACACATCTTTTTTCCGTTCCGAAGTCCCGAAGTGGGTATCCCCATGTCTGAAACAGCCGCAAAGGCTCCCGGCGCACCGGCCGTGTCCGGTGACGCCAACCGCTGGAAAGCGCTCGTCTTCATCGCGCTCGCCCAGCTGATGGTCGTCCTCGACGCGACCATCGTGAACATCGCCCTGCCGTCCGCCCAGACCGACCTGGGCATCTCCGACGGCAACCGCCAGTGGGTCGTCACGGCCTACGCCCTCGCCTTCGGCGGCCTCCTGCTCTTCGGCGGCCGCATAGCCGACCTGTGGGGCCGCAAGCGCGCCTTCGTGGTCGGCCTGATCGGCTTCGCCCTGGCCTCCGCGCTGGGCGGCGCCGCCACCAGCGGCGCCATGATGTTCGGCGCCCGTGCCCTCCAGGGCGTCTTCGGCGCGCTGCTCGCGCCCGCCGCGCTCTCCCTGCTCGCCGTGATGTTCACGGACGCCAAGGAGCGCGCCAAGGCCTTCGGCATCTACGGTGCGATCGCCGGTGGCGGCGGCGCCGTGGGCTTCATCCTCGGCGGTGTGCTGACCGAGTACATGGACTGGCGCTGGACGTTCTTCGTGAACATCCCGTTCGCGATCGTCGCCGCGCTCGGCGCGTACTTCGTCATCCGTGAGCCCGAGGGCGGCCGCAACCGCAACCCGCTCGACATCCCCGGCGTCCTGCTGTCCACCCTGGGCCTGGTCGCGCTGGTCTACGGCTTCACCCGCGCCGAGTCCGACGGCTGGGCCGACTCCGTGACGGTCGGCATGTTCGTCGCCTCCGCCGTCCTGCTGATCGCCTTCGTCATCACCGAGGCCAAGGTCAAGGCCCCGCTGCTGCCGCTGCGCGTGATCACCGACCGCAACCGCGGCGGGATCTACCTCTCCCTCGGCATCGCGATCATCGCGATGTTCGGCACCTTCCTGTTCCTCACCTACTACCTGCAGATCGTGAAGGGCTTCTCGCCGATCAAGACCGGCTTCGCCTTCATGCCGATGATCGTCGGCATGATGGTCGGTTCCACCCAGATCGGCACCCGTCTGATGACCCGCCTGCCGGCCCGCCTGCTGATGGGCCCCGGCTTCCTGGTCGCCGCGGTCGGCATGCTCCTGATGACGCAGCTGGAGATCGGCTCGTCGTACGCCTCGACGATCCTGCCCGCGATGCTGCTGCTCGGCCTCGGCATGGGTACGGCGTTCATGCCCGCCATGTCCCTGGCCACCCTGGGCGTCGAGCCCCGTGACGCCGGTGTCGCCTCCGCGATGGTCAACACCTCGCAGCAGGTCGGCGGCGCGATCGGTACGGCCCTGCTGAACACGATCGCCGCCTCCGCCACGACCTCCTACATCGCCGACCACATCGGCTCCACGACCTCGAAGTCGCAGGCGCAGCTGGTGGCGCTGGAGGGCCAGGTGCACGGCTACACCAACGCGATCTGGTTCGCCGTCGGCATGCTGGTGCTCGCCGCGGTGATCGTCGTGACCCTCGTCAACGCCGGCCGCCCGGACACGACCACCGTGGCCGGGTCCGGAGAGGGCGCCGAGGAGGAGCTGGCCATTCCGGTCGTCGCCCACTGACGACGACCGCCCGGCGGTACCCCTTCGAAGACCTCGTGCGTACGGGGATGGGGACGCTCCGTACGTACGACCCCAGGAACTGCCCTGGTTTCGCTGAGCGAGCGGCTCAGCGGAGCCAGGGCAGATCCGCGCCCGCCTCGTTCGGCTGGAGTCCCTCGGCGACGATCTGCATGATCTCGCCGAGGGACTTCTGCTGTTCCGGGGTGAGCCGGTCGAAGAGAGCGGCGCGTACGGCCCGCACATGGCCCGGCGCGGCGCCCCGCAGCATCTCCAGGCCCGGGTCCGTGAGCACCGCGAACTGGCCGCGCCTGTCGTCCGGGCAGTCCTCCCGGCGCACCCAGCCGTTGCGCTCCAGACGGGCGATGGCGTGCGAGAGGCGGGACCTGGTGATCTTCGACTTCATGGCCAGCTCGGTCATCCGCAGCCGCCGCTGCGGGGCCTCGGCGAGGCCGACGAGCAGCCCGTAGTAGATGTGCGGCATGCCGGCGTCCCGCTGGAGCTGGCGGTCGAGATGGTCCTCGAGAAGGGTCGTGGCGTGCACGTACGAGCGCCAGATGCGCTGCTCTTCGTCGTCGAGCCACTGGGGCTCCTCGTCGGGGGCGGGTGCCGTGTTCATGTCTCCCACTCTACGAGCTCTCTCCTTGAAGCTTAAACAAATGAGGCGTACAGTCATGTCGTAAGAAGCTTTAAATTTGAAGCACTCAGTGCATCGGAAGTACCGGAGGAGTCCCCGCCATGTCCGCCGACACGCTGGAGCGCATGCCCGCCCTCTATCTGAGTCACGGCGCGCCGCCGCTCGCAGACGACCCGATCTGGCCCGGTGAGCTCGCCGCCTGGTCCGCGGAGCTGCCCCGCCCCAAGGCGATCCTCATGGTCTCCGCCCACTGGGAGGAGGCCCCCCTCGCCCTCGGCGCGGTACGGCCCGTCCCGCTCGTCTACGACTTCTGGGGCTTCCCCGAGCACTACTACCGCGTGACGTACGACGCCCCCGGTGCCCCCGAACTCGCCGAGTCCGTACGCAAGTTGCTGCGCGCCCCCGGCATCCCCGTGCAGGACATCCCGGACCGCGGACTGGACCACGGGGCGTACGTCCCCCTGGTCGAGATGTTCCCCGAGGCCGACATCCCCGTCCTGCAGATCTCCATGCCGACCCTCGACCCGGTCAAGCTGATGGACATCGGCCGCAAGCTGGCCCCCCTGCGCGACGAGGGCGTCCTGATCGTCGGCTCCGGCTTCTTCACCCACAACCTCGCCGCCCTGCGCCACACCGGCTCCGGAGTGCCCACCTGGTCCTCGGAGTTCGACGACTGGGGCCGGCGGGCCCTTGAGGCGCGGGACGTGGACTCCCTGCTGGACTTCCTCGACAAGGCTCCCGCCGGGCGCTACGCCCACCCCCGCACCGAGCACTTCGCGCCCCTCTTCGTCACCATGGGCGCGGCGGACGTGAGCGGTGAGCTGGACACGCAGAAGTCCGTCATCGACGGGTTCTGGATGGGGATGGCCAAGCGGTCGGTGCAGTTCGGCTGAGCCTTTCCGCGAGGGCCTACAGCTCCTTCTCGTACCAGGCCACGTCCCAGTAGCGGCCGAACTTGCGGCCCACCTCCTGGTACGTGCCGACGTGCCGGAACCCGAAGCGTTCATGCAGCCGCGTGGACGCTTCGTTGGGTTGTGCGATGCCTGCGTAGGCGCGATGCAGGTCCTCGCCGGCCAGGGCCTCGAAGAGGGCCTCGTAGAGGAGGGTGCCGACGCCCTGGCCGCCCGCGTCCGGGGCGAGGTAGACGGTGACCTCCACGGAGGTCGCGTACGCGGGCTTCGCGCGAAAGGGGCTGGATGTGGCGTACCCGAGGATCCGCTGTGAGGTTCCTGTCGGGTCCGTGTCGGTGGCAACCATCAGACGGTACGGGCCGTCTTCAGGGTGGGAGAGCAGCCAAGGGCGGCGCTCTTCCGGGGTGAAGACGGCGGTGTCGAATGTGATCGGCGTCTCACGAACGTAGTGGTTGTAGAGGTCGGTGAGGGCGCCGAGGTCGCTTTCGACTCCCGGTCTGACCTGCACCTCTGTACGTTCCGACGGCATCGTGCCTCCCCCGTGTGGCCGGACAGGGTACTGCAAGATCAGAAAAATAGCGGCACCGCTTGGGAATTCTGTCCGGTTTCCAGTCGTTGTTTCCATCGGATGCAGGGCACCCGAGGAGAGTCCGGAAAGCAACCGGAGCCGGGAACCAGCGTCCGAAGGACCACCCGCTGACCCAAACATCGCAAGGGAGCACGCATGGCAACCCGTGCCGTCGCCCGTCGTAAGTCCGCCACCGGCGGGTCTACCGACGCGGCACGCAGTGTTCGCGTCCATGGCGGCGAGATTGCCGACCGCGACCTGGTCGGCATGTACCTCGACGAGATCGCGCGTACGCCGCTGCTCGACGCCGCCAAGGAAGTCGAGCTGTCCCAGATCATCGAGGCGGGTGTGTTCGCCCGACAGGTCCTCGACGGGTTCGAGGAGGCCAAGGCGGACGCCACCCGCGAGGAGCTGGAGGCGTTGGTGGAGGAGAGTGAGCGCGCCAAGGACGTGTTCATCCGCTCCAACCTCCGCCTGGTCGTCGCCGTGGCCCGCCGCTACCCCCGCAGCGGCCTGCCCCTGCTCGACCTGATCCAGGAGGGCAACGCCGGCCTGGTGCGCGCGGTCGAGAAGTTCGACTACCGCAAGGGCTTCAAGTTCTCCACGTACGCGACCTGGTGGATCCGCCAGGCCATCACCCGCTCCATCGCCGACCAGTCCCGCACCATCCGGCTGCCCGTCCACCTCGTGGAGGAGCTGGGCCGCATCCGCCGTGTGCAGCGCGAGTTCAACCGCGAGCACGGCCGCGACCCGGAGCCCGCGGAGATCGCAGCCGAGCTCGGCTCCAACCCGGAGCGCGTGGTCGACGTCCTGGACTGGGCCCGCGACCCGGTCTCGCTGAACATGGCGGTGGACGACAACGGCGACACCCAGTTCGGCGACCTCCTGGAGGACACGTCGGCGGTCTCGCCGGAGCAGTCGGTGCTGACCCTGCTGCGCAGCGAGGAACTGGACGACCTCATCGGCCGCCTCGACCAGCGCACCGCGTCCATCATCAAGATGCGGTACGGCATCGAGGACGGGCGCGAGCGCACGCTGACCGAGGTCGGCAAGGAGCACGGGCTCACCCGTGAGCGGATCCGGCAGATCGAGAAGCACGCCCTGCTGGAGCTGAAGAAGCTGGCGCGGGACACCGGGTTCGACGCGGCGGCGTAGGCGGGATGTGCCCGCGTGCGCCGGGTGGCGAAAGACCGCGTAAACATGGCTGTACTAGGCCGCTTCAAACTGCCGGACCCGGGGCACAAGACTTCAGGGTCCACACGTTCGAGTCCCGGAGGCCAAGCCATCGGACCCATCGGACCCTCCTGAACCAAGTCCCGACGCAATCCCCCCCCCGGCGCCGGGACTCTCCCCGAGCCGGACTCCGGCGCCCTCCCCCCGGGCGCCGGGGTCCGGCTCTTTTTTCGCCCCGCGAAAGCCAAAAACGGTGGGTCACCCCGTACCTGAACCACGGGGTGACCCACCGAAGGGCAGATTCTGTCACGTTTCCCGACCACTTCGCCGACCGGGCGGCGGTCCCGGCGCAGCACCCCTCAGGCGGCTCCCCCCGACGCCCGAACCAGTCGGCCTCCCAACTCCCGTACCGCCTCCACCAGTTCCGCGGGCTCCTCCACCTGGAAATCCACCCCCGTCATCGCCAGCCGCACCGCCATCCAGTCCACCGAGTCCCCGACGGTCGCCCGCAACCGGCACCGTCCCTCGCCCAGCGGCTCCGGTACGCCCATCCACGCCGGCACCCGGGCCCCGACCACCGACACGTCGCCCTCGAACGTCACGACCAGCTCGTACGTCTCCTGGCGGCGGTACATCGACTGCCGCAGATACTCCGCCGCACCCCCCGTCGGCAGCTCCCGCGGAGCGAACCGCGCCCCCGTGGCGAAGGGCTCGTTCACCCGGTCGACCCGGAAGGTCCGCCAGTCGCCGCGGTCGAGGTCGTAGGCGACGAGGTACCAGCGTCGCCCGGTGGAGACCAGGCGGTACGGCTCCACGACCCGTCGGGACTCGGCGCCGTCCTTCGCGCGGTAGCCGAACCGGAGCCGCTCGTGTCCGGCCACCGTGGACGCCATCACCGTCAGGGTCTCGGTCGGGATGCTCGCCCCGTCCCCGCTGGTGAGCGGGGTCGTCGCGGCCTGGAAGGTGGACACCCGGTGCCGTAGGCGGGAGGGCAGCACCTGTTCCAGTTTCGCCAGCGCTCGTACGGACGCCTCGTCCATCCCCTCGACCGCGTGCCCGGCCCCGGCCCGCAGTCCGACCGCGATGGCCACCGCCTCCTCGTCGTCGAGGACCAGCGGGGGCAGGGCCTTGCCGGCGACGAGCCGGTAGCCGCCGTCGGAGCCCTTGGTCGCCTGGACCGGATAGCCCAGTTCGCGGAGGCGGTCGATGTCCCGTCGGACCGTGCGGCGGGAGACCCCGAGGCGGTCGGAGAGCTCGCCGCCGGGCCATTCGCGGGGCGTCTGGAGAAGGGAGAGGAGCATCAGGAGCCGTGCCGGAGTGTCCGTCGTCATGAGTTCGAGAATGCCGTAGAAGTAGGACACGATCTGACCTAATGGGGTCATAGGTTCAGGACATGACCTCCACCGAGACCACTCTTTCGGGCAGTCCCGACGCACAGCCCGCCGTGGGCGACCGGCGTCGCTGGTTCGCTCTCGCCATCGTGATGACCGCGGCCTTCATGGACCTCGTCGACGTCACGATCGTCAACATCGCCATCCCGTCCATCCGGCAGGACGCAGGCGCCTCCGTCAGCCAGATCCAGTGGATCACCGCCGGTTACGCCCTGGCCTTCGCCGCGGGGCTGATCACCGGAGGGCGGCTCGGTGACATCCACGGGCGCAAGCGGCTGTTCCTCGTCGGCATCGGCGGGTTCACCCTCGCGTCGGCGCTGTGCGGCTTCGCCGCGAACCCGGAGATGCTGGTCGCGGCCCGGATCCTCCAGGGCGGTATGGCCGCGATGATGGTTCCGCAGGTGCTGTCGATCGTGCACGCGACCTTCCCGGCCCACGAGCGGGGGAAGGTGTTCGGGCTGTTCGGCGCGGTCGTCGGGCTGGGGGCCGTTTCCGGTCCGCTGCTGGGGGCGCTGCTGACCGAGTGGAACCTCTTCGGCCTGGAGTGGCGGCCGATCTTCCTCATCAATTTGCCGGTCGGGATCATGGGCCTCGTGCTCGGGAGCCGTTTCATCACCGAGTCCAAGGCGCCGCGGGCGCTGAAGCTGGACCTGGTGGGCGTGGCCGTGGTCGTGCTCGGACTGCTGATGCTGCTCTATCCGCTGACCCGCGGCGAGGAGCTGGACTGGCCGCTGTGGGGGTACGTGTCGATGGCCGGCGCGCCCCTCGTGTTCGCGGCGCTGGTGGCGTACGAGAAGCGCAAGGGCGAGCGGGACGGGTCGCCGCTGGTCGAGCTGTCGCTGTTCAAGGTGAAGAGCTTCGCGGCCGGGATCGCGGTGCAGACCGTGTTCGGGGTCGGGCTCGGCATCTTCTTCCTGGTGTGGACGCTGTACATGCAGACCGGGCTGGGCTGGAGCCCGCTGCGGGCGGGGCTGACCGGGGTGCCGTTCTCGATCGCCGTCTCCGTGGCCGCCGGGCTCTCGGTGCAGAAGCTCGTGCCGCGGTTCGGGCGCGGGGTGCTCCAGGCCGGTGCGCTGCTGATGGTGGTGGGTGTGCTGCTCTACCTCTGGGAGGCCGAGCGGTACGGCATGTCGATCAGCTCGTGGCAGATGGCGTTGCCGCTGGTCGTGATGGGCGTGGGGATGGGCCTGATCGTCGCGCCGCTCACCGACGCAGTGCTGTCGGAGGTGCCGCGTGAGCACGCCGGCTCGGCGTCGGGGCTGATCAACACCGTGCAGCAGATGGGCAACGCGCTCGGCCTCGGGCTGGTCTCGGTGGTGTTCTTCGGGGTCATCGGCGACGACCTGGGACCGGCGCAGGTGGGCCCGGCCTTCGTGGACGCCTTCCAGCACGCGCTCGGGTGGGTCGCGGCGGTGATGGGCGTGATCTTCGTGCTGATGTTCGCGCTGCCGAAGCGGCCCGCGCTGCATGGGGAGGGGGCTACGGAGCCTGTGGTGGTGGAGGAGCGGGAGCCGCAGCCGGTGGGATGAGCTTTCCGGTGAGGGCCCGGCATCTTTCGAGATGCCGGGCCCTTCTGGCATGCGCTTCTGCCCTGTTCGGGCCTGACCGGAAGTCCGTTCATGTCCGGATGGGGTCCGAACCTGTTTACTTTCCGGAAATCCGGGCGTAGCCTCCGACTGAAACCACACGTTCGGGCATCAGTCGGAGGCGAGCGGACATGTACGCACCGGAACGGCAGCAGGAGATCCTCCGGCTCGCGCGTGACGGCGGGCGGGTGGACGTCGTCTCGCTGGCCGAGGAGTTCCAGGTCACCGCCGAGACCATCCGGCGGGACCTGAAGGCCCTCGACCGCGCGGGGCTGCTGCGCCGGGTGCACGGCGGGGCCATCCCGGCCGGGCGCCTCGACTTCGAGCCGGACCTCGCCGAGCGCGAGACGACCGCGGCCGACGAGAAGGACCACATCGCCAAGGCGGCCCTCGCCGAACTGCCGACCGAGGGCACCCTGATCCTCGACGCCGGCACGACCGTGGCCCGTCTCGCCGCCGCCGTCCCGCTGGAGGCCTCGCTCACCGTCGTCACCCACAGCCTGCCGATCGCGGCCCGCCTCGCGGACCACCCCGGCATCCAGCTCCACCTCGTCGGGGGGCGCGTACGGCACCGTACGCGCGCCGCCGTGGACGCCTGGGCGCTCAGGGCGTACGGCGAGATCCGCGCCGACGTCCTTTTCGTAGCGGCCAACGGCTTCTCCGCCGAGCACGGCCTCACCACCCCCGACCTCGCCGAGGCCGCGGTCAAGCGCGCGGCGATCGCCGCCGCCCGCCGCGTGGTGCTGCTCGCCGACTCCGCCAAGCACGGCCAGGAGCACTTCGCCCGCTTCGGCGACCTGAGCGATGTGGACCTGCTGATCACCGACAGCGGGCTGAGCCCCGAAGACGCCGTAGCCATCGAGCGTGGCGGCACGGAAGTGCTGTGTGTTTGAGAAACGAGTGCGCATGATCCTCACCGTCACCCCGAACCCGTCCCTGGACCGTACGTACGAGGTCCCGTCCCTGGAGCGCGGCGAGGTCATCCGCGCCTCCGGTGAACGCATGGATCCCGGCGGCAAGGGTGTCAACGTCTCGCGTGCCGTCACGGCCGCCGGGCAGCGCACGGTCGCGGTCCTGCCCCTGGGCGGGGCGCCGGGAGCGCTCGTCGCCGACCTGCTCGACGCGCAGGGCATCGAGGTCGCGCCGGTACCGGTCGCGGGCGCCACCCGGTCGAACATCGCGCTCGCCGAGTCGGACGGGGTGCTCACGAAGATCAACGCGCCGGGTCCCGAGCTCACTCCCGAGGAGCAGGAACTCCTCCTGGAGACCGTGCGCGAGCAGTCGCGCGACGCGTCATGGATCGCGTGCTGCGGGAGCCTGCCCCGGGGGCTCGCGCCCTCCTGGTACGCCGAGGTGGTCGCGCGGGCGCACGCTGGTGGTGCGCGGATCGCGCTGGACACCTCGGGGCGCGCGCTCCTGGAGGCACTGCGCGAGCGGCCCGACGTGGTCAAGCCGAACGCCGAGGAGCTCGCGGAGGTGGTCGGACGCCCCCTGGCCACGGTGGGCGACGCCGTGAAGGCGGCCGAGGAACTGCGGGAGATGGGTGCGCGGGCGGTCCTGGCGAGCCTGGGCGCCGACGGGCAGCTGCTGGTGGACGCCTCAGGCGCCTGGTTCGGCAGTGCCCGCGTGGAAAACGTACGCAGCAATGTCGGCGCAGGCGATTCCTCGCTGGCCGGCTTCCTGATCGCCGGCGGCAGCGGCCCCGAGGCCCTCGCCTCCGCGGTCGCGCACGGCGCGGCGGCCGTCCAGCTGCCCGGCAGCGTCATGCCGACCCCAAACGACCTGGACCCGGCCGCGGTGACGGTCACGGCCGAGGTGCCGGTGGACCGGGTGCTGAAGGAGCCGGTGTCATGAGCGGCCCGGTCGCGGCGGCTTCCGGTACGGCGGTCCCCCGTCGTGCCGATACGGCCGTGCCGGCGCTGTTACTCCGCGCCGCCACCCTCCTCCCGAACCCCATGAACCCCCACCGCACCACCCCCGTCCCCACCCCTGACGCCCACCCCACTCCCCGGGCGATACGCGTGCGAAGGAGCCCGCGATGAGCGACATGATCACCGCGGACCTGGTCGACCTCGACCTGTCCGCCGATACCAAGGAAGCGGCGGCCCGTGCCCTCGCCGAGCGCATGGTCGCCCTGGGCCGGGTGACCGACCTGGAGGGCTTCCTCGCCGACGTGGCCGCCCGCGAGGCACAGATGCCGACCGGCCTCGACGGCGGTATCGGCATCCCGCACTGCCGCAGCGAACACGTCACCGAGCCGACGCTCGCCTTCGGGCGCAGCGCCGCCGGGATCGACTTCGGCGCGCCGGACGGACCCGCCGACCTGATCTTCCTGATCGCCGCACCGGCCGGCGCGGACGACGCCCACCTGACGATCCTGTCCTCCCTCGCGCGGCAGCTGATGAACGCCGAGTTCACCGACGCGCTGCGGTCCGCGGGCGACGCGGGGAGCGCGGCGGCGCTGATCCGCGGGGACGAGGCATCCACGGGGACGTCCGAAGACTCCGTTGCGGCATCGGCGGCGGCCTCCGCCGATGCCGCAACGGCCAGTACCGCTCCCGACGCTCCGGAGACCCCCTTCCGGATCGTCGCCGTCACCTCCTGCCCGACCGGCATCGCCCACACCTACATGGCCGCCGAGTCGCTGGAGAACGCCGGCCGCGAGGCGGGCGTCGAACTCGTCGTCGAGACACAGGGCTCGGCCGGCTTCACCCGTCTCGACCCGGCCGTCATCGCCGCGGCGGACGGCGTGATCTTCGCGCACGACGTCCCCGTACGCGACAAGGACCGCTTCGCCGGCAAGCCCACCGTCGACGTCGGCGTGAAGGCGGGCATCAACCGGCCCGCGGAACTCATCACCGAGGTGCGCGGGAAGGCCGCGCGCGGCGAGGTGACGGCAGGCGCCGGCGCGGGTGCGGGGACGCCGGTCGAGCGGGCCGGCGAGTCCGGCGACAGCTACGGCACCAAGCTCCGCAAGTGGCTGATGACCGGCGTGAGTTACATGGTCCCGTTCGTCGCCGCGGGCGGTCTGCTGCTCGCCCTCGGGTTCGCGATCGGCGGCTGGCAGATCGCGAGCGCGCCCTCGGTCATGAAGCACTTCTCCTGGACCGAGATCGACAGCTGGGGCGCCCTGCTGTTCCAGATCGGCCAGGTCGCCTTCGGCTTCCTGGTCCCGGTCCTCGCCGGATACATCGCGTACGGCATGGCGGACCGACCCGGTCTCGTCCCCGGCTTCGTCGGCGGAATGATCTCCTCGCAGATCGCCGCCGGCTTCCTGGGCGGCCTGGTCGCCGGTCTGCTGGCGGGTGGAGTGGTCCTCACGATCCAGCGGATCAGGATCCCACCGGTGCTGCGCGGCATCATGCCGGTGGTGGTGATCCCGCTGATCTCCTCGCTGATCGTCGGCTTCCTGATGTTCGTGGTGATCGGAAAGCCCATCGCCGAGGCCCAGAAGGGCATGACGGACTGGCTCAACGGCCTCTCCGGCACCAACGCGATCCTGCTCGGCGTCCTTCTCGGCCTGATGATGTGCTTCGACCTCGGCGGCCCGGTCAACAAGGTCGCGTACGCCTTCGCCACCGCCGGAATCGCCGTGCAGGACCCGAGCGACTCCGCGATGAAGGTCATGGCCGCCGTGATGGCCGCGGGCATGGTCCCGCCGCTGGGCATGGCGCTCGCGACCACCGTCCGCAAGAAGCTCTTCACGCAGACCGAGCGCGAGAACGGCAAGGCCGCCTGGGTCCTGGGCGCGTCCTTCATCTCCGAGGGCGCGATCCCGTTCGCCGCGGCCGACCCGCTGCGGGTCATCCCGGCCTCGATGGCGGGCGGCGCGGTCACCGGCGCCCTGTCGATGGCCTTCGGCGCCACCCTGCGCGCTCCGCACGGCGGCATCTTCGTGGTCCCGCTGATCGGCAGCCCGTTCCTCTACCTGATCGCCATCGCGGCGGGCGTGTGCGTCACCACCGCGCTGGTGGTCGTCCTGAAGAGCATGCGCAAGCCGGTCCCGGGAGCGGCGGCCACCGCGGTGCCCGCCGCCAAGGCGGAGGCCAAGCAGCCGGTCGCCGCATAGAACCTGCCCCTTTGGGGCGGCTGTGAGGTGTTCACGGCACCTGCGAGATACGTCACGGTCCGGGGCCAAAGTCCCGGACCGTGGTGTCTACTGGAACGCATGCCTGAGCACGTCTCCGTCTACCAGTGGCTTGGTGTGACCCTGCTCGTCCTGGTGGTCGTCGCCTGGACGGCGGGGTTGGCCTACCTGCTGCGCCACGGCCGCCACGAGGCCGTCGTGTGGCGCGTCGCCCACGGCCTGCCCGCCCTCCCGCGCCAGCGCCGGGCCGCCCCCGGCCACGAGTGTGTCGAACTGACACCGGCGGAGGAGGACGCGTTCGCGGGGCTGGTACGACAGCTCGGCGGCGGCCGCTGAGCCCGAACCGTCGGCCGGTTCAGGACAGTTGCGCGGCCCGCCGCTCCATGGCGTCGCGGGCCGCGTCCTCGGTGACGTACACCTCGCACATGTGCCGCCCGTCGGGCGTCGCCGTGTGCTCGACCTCCCACAGGGAGATCTCCGCGCCGTCGCGCAGCAGAAACGCGTGCTCGTACAGCGAGAAACCCAGCCCGGCGCGGCCCGCCCGGCACGGCCGCCCGAACGCCTGCGTGATCTGGTGGGCGAACGCCTGGGCCAGCAGCGCGGCCGTCTCCGCACCCGGCCGGTCCGCGTTCTCCGCGCGGCGCAGGAGACGGCGCGCGTGATCCGCCGAGTCGTCCGGGGCGTAGGCGTGCCGCGGCGGCTGCACGGGCGAGAGCTGCACGGTCACCGGCAGCTCGAAGTCCGGGGTGTCCTGCGGCAACGGCAGCCGCGCGGTCGCCGCCCGCAGCTCCTCCTCGTCGACGTACACCTCGTGCTGCGGAACGCTGTCCCGCGCGGTGTTGTGGACGAGCTCCCACAGAGTCAGTGCCGAGCCGTCGGCGAGCAGCCACGTGTGCCGGTACGTCTCCCGGTGCAGCCCAGCGCTGTGGTGCGCGGAGTGCAGTGAACTGTCGTACGCCAGCGCGCAGTCCAGCTGCCGGATCGTCTCGTCGGGCAGCTCGAAGGAGTTCAGGGCACGACCCAGGAGCCGCGCGAGGTGCTCCTCCGGAGACTCGGGCGACTCGGGTGGTTCGTACGCTGCCGTCTCGTACGGAACGCTCAAGGTTTCTCCCGGCGTTGCTGCATGTCACCTTGTGGGTGCATACCGTAGCCCCTCGGTCGGACATCATGTCCGGGAACCGAGAAAACGTGCGCCTGGAAAACGTGCGGGCCGCGCGGGAAATTCCCCCGCGGCCCGACGGACCGTCAAAAGTCCCTGATCGGGAGGTGTTTTCCGTGATCAGGAGGTGCTGACGGCGCTCCCCGCGACCCACTCGTTCCACGTCATGTTCCAGCCGTTCAGCCCGTTGTCGGGCGCCACCGTCTTGTCGGGGGAGTTCTTCACGACCACCACGTCCCCGATCAGCGAGTTGTCGTAGAACCACTTGGCCGGGGTGTCCGCCTTCCCGCCCTTGACGTCCCGCAGGCCGACGCATCCGTGGCTGGTGCCGGTGCGCCCGAAGGGCGGATTCCCCTTGCTGTACCAGTAGTTGCCGTGGATGAAGGTCCCCGACTGCGTCAGCCGCATCGCGTCCGGGACGTCGGGGATGTCGTACGCGTTGGCGAGCGCGACCGTCCGGCTGTCCATGCGGATCTTCTTGTACTTCTCGGAGATCACCATCTGCCCGTTGTAGGTGGTGAACTCCGGACTGCCCGTGGAGATCGGCACGGTCTTGACGGTCGTCCCGTCCCGCACGACCTTCATGGTCTGCGTGTCGGCGTCCACGGTGGACACCTGCGAGCGCCCGATCGTGAAGCTGACGGTCTTCTCCTGCACACCGGTGACCCCGTTGGCGCCCTTGACCCCATCCAGGTCGATCTTCATGGTGACCTTGGAGCCGGCCTTCCAGTACTCCTCGGGCCGGAAGTCGAGCCGCTGCGCCCCGAACCAGTGCCCCACCACCTGCTGCCCGCTGCTGGAGCTGACGGTGATGTGCGACTGCACGGCCTTCTTGTCGCTGATCGCCTTGTCGAACTTGAACGACACCGGCATCCCCACACCGACCGTCGTCCCGTTGTCCGGCGTGTACGTGCCGATGAAGCTGTTCTCCTTGGAGACGGTCGTGAAGACGGACTTCGAGGTCACGGCCCTGCCGTCAGAGTCCTTCGCCGTCGCGGCTATCTCGTACTTCGTCCCCCGCTCCAGCTGCTCCCCGGGCTTCCAGCTCCCGCCGCCCGCGGCCAACGACCCCGGCACCTCCTGCCCTGTGCCCGCCACGGTCATCCTCACGCCGGTCAGCGTGCCGTCGCTGACCTTCACGCCGGTCGAGTTGATCGACGCGCCCGTCGAACCGTTCCTGGCGGAGATGATGATCCGCGCCGCGGAGGTCTTCGCGGGATCCTTGCCGCCCTTGCCCTCACTCCTGGCGTCGGAGTCGCCTCCGCACGCGGTGAGGGTGAGGGCGCCGACCATCAGGACGGCACAGGCCCCCAGTGCGCGCCGCGCTGCTATGTCCGGCGTTGTCACGAGTTACTCCAGATTCGTGTGGTCTGCACGCTCCGCTCCACTTCGTGAAGAAGGAGGGAACCCGGTCCCCGACCGGGTTCCCCGAGAGCGCGACGAATGCGTCAGTGGGGCTGCCGGGATGAGGTTGCCGGGCGGGTGCGGGTCCGTTGTGGCCGGTCGCGCGGTTCCCCGCGCCCCTGATGCCTGCGGCGGCCTGGGTATCCGTCCTGGCGCAGGGTGACTGCAACCCCGCTAGGGGCGCGGGGAACCGCGCGACCAGCCCCCGTCGGCCCGCAGACACCACCGCCCCACCTCACCCCGCACAGCCGCCGCAGGTATCACGCCCCGGCCCCGTACAACTCCCGGTAGGAAGGCCACGCCCCACCCACCCCCTCCACCGACTCCGCCGCCCGCACCGCCCGCACGATCGCGCGCGTCACCACATCCGCGCCCGCGGCGAGCACGGAGTTGAGCGCGAGCGGATCCCCGGCGTCCAGTGGACGCGCCCCCGTGGCCAGGGCGAACACCGTGTCGCCGTCGTGCAGCAGGTGCACCGGACGTACGGCACGCGCGATGCCGTCGTGCGCGGTCCCCGCCACTTTCTGGGCCTGAGCCTTCGACAGGTCCGCGTCCGTGGCCACCACCGCGAGCGTGGTGTTCAGCGGGGGCGGCCCGTTCTTCGCCGCGGTCTCGGCGAGCCGTCGGCGGGCGGCCTCGTGCACCCGCTCCTCCGGATACCGCACCCGCCCGTCGAACAACTCCCCGTACAGAACTCCCGTCTCCTGATCCGACACCGCTCCCACCGCGTTGGCCACCACCAACGCCGCCACGGTGATCCCCGAGGGGAGAACGACACTCGCCGTCCCCACCCCGCCCTTCATCGCTCCGACCGCGGCCCCCGTACCCGCCCCCACGCACCCCTCCGGCACTTCCGCGCCGACGGCACTCGCCGCGGCGGCCTCGACGGCGGCCCGCCCGGTCGCCGCGTCCGGCCGGGCCCGGAAGTCGCCGCCCCGTCCGAGATCGAAGACACAGGCGGCAGGGACGACTGGCACCACATGCGAGGGGTCCGGTCCGACCCGCACCCCCCGCCCCCGCTCCTCCAGCCAGGCCATCACCCCGGAAGCCGCGTCCAGCCCGTACGCGCTGCCCCCGGTCAGCACGATCGCCTCCACCTTCTGCACCAGGTTGCGCGGGTCGAGCGCGTCGGTCTCCTTGGTGCCGGGCCCGCCGCCGCGCACGTCCACCGCGGCGACCGCCCCACCCTCCGGGGCGAGCACGACCGTGGTGCCGGTGAGCCAACCGCCGCCGGTACGCGTCGCGTGACCCACGCGCACCCCGGCGACATCCGTCAGAGCGTCAACTGTCATGGACCCAGTCTTGTCCAGCCACCGCCCCGGCCGGACGAGGTCAGGCCACCCGGGCCGGCTCCTGGCCCTCCCGCGCCGCCATCCGCGCGGTCAGCGAAGTCCCGGTCACCACGGCCAGCGCCACCACGATGCCCGCCGCGAGCACCGCCCGGTCGCCCAGGAAAGTGCAGCAGATCACCAGCAACGCCGTGACCGGCAGCACCAGTTGTTGCGCGATGCCCACCTTGAAGTACCGCGAGTGCAGGAGCCAGACCGTGAGCAGATAGAGCGAGGTCGGCAGGGTCACCGCGGCCGACGCGGCCAGGGTCGAGATGTGCGCCTTGCCCACGGCCTGTTCCACGGCCACCTCCAGACCCGCCCCGATCGCGGCGGCCGACGCGAACACCAGGTAGTGGCCGTATCCCCACAGGAACGCCTGCCTGCTGGAGCGCAGATGACCGTGGATGGGCACCACGAAGTAGATCCACCAGGCGGCGAAGACGATCAGCAGTCCGCCGGCGGCGATCGGCAGCAGCTCGCCGAGCGCCTCGTGCTCGTCGATGCCGGACTTCACGGCGACCGTGGCGGCGGCGATCGTCTCGCCGAGCACGATGATCGTGAACAACCCGTAGCGTTCCGCGATGTGATGCGGATGCCACGACGTCGGATGGTCCCTCTCGGCGAACGGCGGCACACACATCTCCAGCACCGCCATCACCAGGAACACCCAGGCCCGGCCGCCCTCCGGCAGCACCAGCAGGCCCAGCCAGCCGACCTGGCACATCAGCACGCCGAACGCGTAGCGCAGGGCCGTCGTCCGCTCCGCACCCTCGCTCGAACGCGCCACCCGCAGCCACTGTGTGATCAGCGCCAGCCGCATGATCACATAGCCCAGCCACACGGCCAGGAACTCGTGGTCCTCGAACGCCCGGGACACCCCGGCCGCCAGCACCAGGACACCCGCGATCTGCAGCAGGGTGACGACCCGGTAGAGCGCGTCGTCGTTGTCGTAAGCCGAGGCGAACCAGGTGAAGTTCATCCACGCCCACCAGATGGCGAAGAAGACCATCGCGTAGTTGAGGATCCCCTCGCCGGCGTGCGCCTCGGCGATCGCGTGCACCAGGGCCACGCCCGCCTGGGCGATGGCCACGACGAAGCACAGGTCGAAGAAGAGCTCCAGCGGCGAGGCGACCCGATGCGCCTCGTCCCGGCCGCGAGCGGTGATTCTGCGCAGTGGACTGCGTGTCGGACTGGACGTCATGGAGCCAAGCAGAACAGATACCGTCCCGAAACGCTTGTGGACTGTTCACCGGCGTCGGCCGGCCGGAAGACCGGGCCGGGACCGGGGTGGGCGGCCGCTCCCACGGGGTGGGTCCGGCAGGGCCGTACCCTGGAGCCATGAGTAGCGCCCCCCGACCCGAGTCCCGCGAGCCGAAGCCCGCGCTGGTCTTCGACGATCCGCTGGACCAGCAGTCCGCGGACGACACCGACCGAGGCTGGGGCGACCGGCCGCGCGGCGACGGCGACAGCGCGGCCGACCTGAAGCGCTTCCTCGACGAGAAGCCGCCCCACCACCTCTGAGCGGGGCGCGCGGTCCGGCTCAGTAGCGCCCGTCGTGGCCCGAGCCCCGCTGGGCGACCAGGGCGTCGCGGATCTCCTTGAGGACCTCCAGCTCGGTCACCTCGATGACCTCGCGCGTGCCCTCCTTCGCCTTCCGGCGGGCCTCCATCCGGGCCAGGTACTTCGCCATCGGCAGGACCATCAGGAAGTAGACGACGGCCGCGGTGATCACGAAGGTGAGGGTGGCGCCGAGCACTGAGCCCCACAGGATCGTGATGCCCTGCTCGCCCTTGCACGTGGAGCTCAGACAAGAGCTGTAGTGGTCGAGGTTCTTGGTGCCGATCGCCCCCACCAGCGGGTTGATGATCCCCTTCACCACCGAGTTCACGATGTTGGTGAAGGCGGCGCCGATGACCACCGCGACTGCCAGATCGACGACGTTCCCGCGCATCAGGAAGGCCTTGAAGCCCTCCCAGACGCTCGGCTTCTTCTCGCTCACCTAGAGGCCTCTTCTCGCACGCACAGGTTGTGGAACAAACAGCTCCGCAACCTACGTCAACGCGAGGTGACCCTGTCCCATCGGGTAGCTCGAAGAGGGGACTTGACAGGAGGCCCCGCAACAGAAGGACCACACCGCTCAACACAGCGTCACCGCCAGCCGCGCCGTCGCGCTCGCGCCCGCGAGGCGGGCCGCCGTCGATCGCGGCACCGAGAGCACGACCAGCGCCCCTGCCTCGCTCGCCCCGTCCAGCGGCTCCGGCACCTTCGTCACCCGCGCTCCGCGGGCGACCACCCGGGCCTCCCCGCCCAGCGCCGACTCCTCGGCCGCGATGACGTCGACCCGGTCCCCGGGCCGCAGCAGCCGGACCGTGGCCCCGTCGGCGATCCGCACCGGCGCCGACACCGTCTCCACGGCAGGGTGCTCGCGCACGGGCGCGGTCGCCGGGTGCCCCCGGGCTCCGTCGTTGCCTCGCGCCCCGTCGCCGCCCCGCGGCCCCGCCGCCACCAGTGCGGCCGCGGTGACGGCCAGGCCGAGGGCCACGGCACGCCTCCGGTTCCGTACGAACCGCCGTAGCCGATGCTGCCCGCCGCGCACCCGCACCGGTGCGAAGTGCGGGACCTCGCAGGTCGGGGGAGCGTCGGTGCCGGGCGGGCACGGAACGAGGGGAGAGGGGGGAGCGAAGGACATGAGGACCACCACCAGCGACGGGACGACGGCTTGCACTGCCACGATGCGGCTTCGCGCCGAATCCCGCCGACGCCGGTGCACTACCGGCCGGTTGTGGAAAACTCCCTCACCCGAACGAGAACTTCCGCCCCCGCTAGGGCAGTTCGAACCCCGGGTCCATCCCGCCCAGCGCGTTCACGCACAGGCAGTCCCGCTCCCCGTTCGAAGGCAGCGCCGCCACCGCGTCGAACAGCACGCCGCGCAGCCGGTCCACGTTCGCCGCGAACACCCGCAGCACCTCGTCGTGCGAGACGCCCTCACCGGTCTCGGCGCCCGCGTCGAGGTCGGTGACCAGGGTCAACGACGTGTAGCAGAGCTCCAGTTCACGGGCGAGGGAGGCCTCGGGGTGGCCGGTCATGCCCACCACCGACCAGCCCTGCGCCTGGTGCCACACCGACTCGGCGCGGGTCGAGAACCGCGGCCCCTCGACCACGACCAGCGTGCCGCCGTCCACCGCCTCCCAGTCCCGGCCGCGGGCCGCCTTCAGCGCGACCGCCCGCCCGACGGGGCAGTACGGGTCGGCCAAGGACACGTGCACCACGTTCGGCACGCCGCCGTCCGGCAGCGGCAGCCCGTCGAAGTACGTTCCGGCCCGGGACTTCGTGCGGTCGACCAGCTGGTCCGGCACCAGCAGCGTGCCCGGCCCGTACTCGGCACGCAGCCCGCCCACCGCGCACGGTCCGAGGATCTGCCGTGCCCCCACCGACCTGAGCGCCCACAGATTGGCCCGGTAGTTGATCCGGTGGGGCGGCAGATGGTGGCCGCGTCCGTGCCGGGGCAGGAAGGCGACCCGTCGGCCGGCGACCTCGCCGAGGAAGAGGGAGTCGCTGGGCGGACCGTAGGGGGTGTCCACCTGGACCTCGGTCACGTCCTCGAGGAACGAGTAGAAGCCCGAGCCGCCGATTACGCCGATCTCTGCGTTCGCCATGACCAGCACAGTATCCGGCCCCGGGAATGAGCGACGGCCGGGATCCGGAAACACCGAAGACCCTGCCGTCGTACGACGACAGGGCCCCGGAGGTGAGACCTATGCGGCGGAGCTGCTGCTGGACGTGGTGCCCGAGCTCGACGACTTCGAGTCCGAGGAGGACGACGAAGAAGACGACTCGGACGACGACGAGGTGGACGTCGACGGCTTCGAGGACGACGACGCCGGCGAGGTGCTCGACGAGGAGCCGCGGCTGTCGTTGCGGTAGAAGCCGGAGCCCTTGAAGACGATGCCGACCGCGGAGAACACCTTCTTGAGGCGACCCTGGCAGTTGGGGCACTCGGTCAGAGCGTCGTCGGTGAACTTCTGCACCGCCTCGAGGCCCTCGCCGCACTCGGTGCACTGGTACTGGTAGGTGGGCACTGTCTTCCTCCTGGCACTCTCACTCAATGAGTGCTAACGATGGTCCATAGTGACGTATTCCCGGGGATCAGTCCACTGTCACCGGCACTCGGTGACCGATGCCACGTGCGACGGTCCGGCCGCGGGGCCGGGCCGCGAGGTGGGAACGCAGCGCCACAAGGGTCGCCAGGGCGAGCAGAGTGCCGCCCATCGGCACCAGGAACCCGGCGCCGCCCCAGAAGCGGTCCTCCAGCTGTCCGGCGATCGTCACGGCGGCCGCCTGGCCGAGCGCCACCGCTCCGGTCAGCCAGGTGAAGGCCTCGGTGCGGGCGCCGGCCGGGACCAGGTCGTCGACCAGGGTGTAGCCGGTGATCAGGGCGGGCGCGATGCACATGCCGACCAGGAGGCCGAGGCCGGCCAGGACGAGCACCGAGTGCGCCGCCCACAGGCCGGAGGCCGTCAGCGCGAGGGCGCCGTAGCCGACGACCAGGCGCCGCTGGGGGGCCACCTTCCAGGCGATGGCCCCGCAGACCAGGCCGGAGAGCATGTTGCCCGCGGCGAAGACGCCGTACAGGACACCGTTCAGGCCGGGCTCGCCGATCGACTCGCTGAACGCGGCGAGCGAGACCTGCATGCCGCCGAAGACGGAACCGATGCCCAGGAAGGTCACGATCAGGACGCGCACTCCGGGGACGCGCAGCGCCGAGGCGTGCTCCACGCGTGTGTGCCCGTCGACCGCGGTGACAGTCGGCTGCGTGCTCTTCTGCGCGGCGAACAGCAGCCCGCCCAGCAGCGTCAGCGACGCCTCCGTCAGCAGGCCCGCGGCGGGGTGGACGGCGGTGCACAGGGCGGTGGCCAGCAGCGGGCCGAAGACGAAGGTCAGCTCGTCCGTGACGGACTCGAAGGCCGCCGCCGTGGTCATCAGGGGGGAGTCCTGGAGCTTGACGCCCCAGCGGGCGCGCACCATGGGCCCGATCTGCGGCACCGAGGCACCGGTGGGCACGGCCGCGACGAACAACGCCCACAGGGGCGCGTGCGTGAGGGCGAGGGCCGTCAGGGACAGGCCCGACAGGGTGTGCACCAGGACGCCGGGGATCAGCACGGCGCGCTGCCCGTGGCGGTCAGCGAGACGGCCGCTGTAGGGCGCGAACAGCGCCATGGAGACACCGGTGACGGCCGCGACGGCGCCCGCCGCGCCGTACGAGCCGGTGGTGTGCTGCACGAGCAGCACGAGCGAGAGGGTCAGCATCGCGAACGGCTGGCGCGCCGCGAAGCCGGGGAGCAGGAACGTCCAGGCGCCGCGGGTGCGCAGCAGCTGTCCGTATCCCGGGCGGGAGGAGGTGACCGTGGATGCCACGGCCCGTGCCTTTCTGCCGCCTGGTAGCGCGGCCCCTTCAAGGGAAGGGGTGGCGCCGAGAGCTGTCCTCTTGCGCGGACTGCGGTAGATGCCGATACCGACTGCTCAGGGACGTCTCGGCCGCCATACGGTCGCGCCAGCTCTGCGTCAGGCAGAGTTGGTTCGATCAGGGGTGCCTTCATCCTACAGGCATCGCGTAACACACCCTTAACGTGTGCTGTCGGTCCCGCCCGTGCCCAGCCAGTCGGCCAGCTTGCCGCCGTGGCCCACCGCGCGCAGCCGCCGTTCGGCGGCGTCGCGGACCGGGTCGGTGGCGACGACGAGCAGTTCGTCGCCGTGCCGCAGCACGGTCGTGGGGAGCGGAACGAACGATTTTTCATCGCGGACGACGAGAGTGACCGCGGCCCCGGCCGGCAGCCGCAGCTCGTTGACCTCGACGCCGTGCATCCGGGACCCCTCGGGAATGCCGACGGACAGCAGGTGCCCGCGCAGCCGCTCCAGCGGCGCCGACTCGATGCCGAGGTCGGCGGCTTCGGGGTCGCCGCCCAGGCGCAGCATGCGCGCCAGCCAGGGCAGCGTCGGACCCTGTACGAGGGTGTAGACGACGACCAGCACGAAGACGATGTTGAAGACGCGACGGCTGCCCTCGATGCCGCTCACCATGGGGATCGTCGCCAGGATGATGGGCACGGCGCCGCGCAGTCCGGCCCAGGACATGAGCGTCTGCTCCTGCCACGGCACCCGGAACGGCGTCAGGCACAGGAAGACGCTCAGGGGCCGCGCCACCATGGTCAGCACCAGCCCTATGACGAGCCCGGGCAGTACGTCATCGCCCAGTTCGTGCGGGGTGACCAGCAGGCCGAGCAGGACGAACATGCCGATCTGGGCGATCCAGCCGAGACCGTCGGCGAAACCGCGGGTGGCGGGCCAGTGCGGCAGCTTGGCGTTGCCCATCGCCATGGAGGCGAGATAGACGGCGAGGAACCCACTGCCGTGCGCCAGCGCGCCCGCCGCGTACGCGGTGACGGCGATCGCCATGACCGCGATCGGATAGAGACCGGAGGCGGGCAGCGCGACGTGCCTGAGGCCCCAGGAGCCCAGCCAGCCCACCGCGATGCCGATGGCGGCGCCGATGGCCAGCTCCAGAGTTATCTCGGCGATCAGCGTGTACCAGTGCTCGACCGGACCGGTCTGGGAGAAGGCCACGACCAGGATGACCACCGGGGCGTCGTTGAAGCCGGACTCGGCCTCCAGCGTGCCCGTCACGCGCGCGGGCAGGGGGATCCTGCGCAGCACCGAGAAGACCGCCGCCGCGTCCGTCGAGGAGACGACCGCCCCGATGATGAGCGCCTGGCGCCACTCGAGACCGATCAGGTAGTGCGCGGCCGTCGCAGTGACCCCGACGCTCACCGCGACCCCGCCCAGCGCCAGCGCGGTGGCGGCCGGCAGAGCCGGCTTGATCTCCTTCCACTTCGTGCCGAGGCCGCCCTCGGCCAGGATCACGACCAGGGCCGCGTACCCGATGACCTGGGTCAGTTCGGCGTTGTCGAAGTGGATGTCGCCGATGCCGTCCTGGCCCATGGCGATGCCGATCCCCAGGTACACGAGCAGGCTGGGGAGCCCGCTGCGCGAGGAGATCCGGACTGCTGCCACAGCGACGAGCAGGACGAGCGAGCAGACGAGCAGGAGCTGGTTGAGATGGTGGACAGTCAGCGGCCGTTCCCTTCCCTGGCTCACCGCATCACGCGCGCGTGAGCTCACGTACATAGGACACGAAGCGGCGGAGCTCCGCATCCAAGTACTTCGTTACCTTACCTAACTCTTGACGATTTCTTGACACTCCGCGAGGCAAGATCGAACGCTCGTGCGCGCTGGTTCCCCACTCCGCGTCAAGTCCGCCTGGGCCCTGCGCCTATGGTTGCTCCAGCGCGCAGAGCCTGCGTCACATCCCCGGGCGCGCGCGACGCCTGGTCGGGGATGTGACGCAGGCTCCCGTCAAAAAGCACAGCCCGCCCTGCCGCTCGCGTTAGGACAGCAAGGACAGCGATGCCCCCCACCACCACCGCCTCATCGGGTCAGCAGCCCGGCAAGTCCGGCAGGAAGAAGGGGCGCAGAGCCCGCCTGATCGTTCTCGTCCTCGTACTGGCCGTCATCGGCGGTGTCGCGTACGGCGGGTACTGGTCGGTGAGCACCGTCCGCGCGTCCTTCCCCCAGACCAAGGGCTCCATAGAGCTCGAGGGACTGTCGGGCCCGGTCGACGTCAAGCGCGACAGTTACGGCATCCCGCAGATCTACGCCTCCTCCGACGCGGACCTGTTCATGGCACAGGGTTACGTCCAGGCGCAGGACCGGTTCTACGAGATGGACGTGCGCCGGCACATGACCTCCGGGCGCCTGTCGGAGATGTTCGGCAAGGGCCAGGTCAAGGACGACGAGTTCCTGCGCACCCTGGGCTGGGACCGGGTCGCGAAGAAGGAGTACGACACCAAGCTGTCGGCCTCCACCAAGAAGTACCTCCAGGCCTACGCCAAGGGAGTCAACGCCTACCTCCAGGGCAAGAGCGGCAAGCAGATCTCCCTGGAGTACGCGGCGCTCGGCTTCGAGAACGACTACAAGCCCGAGAAGTGGACCCCGGTCGACTCGGTGGCGTGGCTGAAGGCGATGGCCTGGGACCTGCGCGGCAACATGCAGGACGAGATCGACCGCGCCCTGATGACCAGCCGCCTCGGCCCGAAGCAGATCGCCGACCTGTACCCCGACTACCCGTACAGCCGGAACCAGGCGATCGTGCAGGAGGGCCAGTACAACGAGCTGACCCAGACCTTCGAACAGAACGGCAGCTCGCAGGACAACGGCCTGTCCGGCACCGGAACGTCCACGAGCGGCACGGGCACCTCCACGAGCGGCTCCGGAACGGCCACGGGAGGCACCGCGACGGGCACGCCGGCCTCGACCTCGTCCTCGACCGCCTCGGCCCTCCAGAGCCAGCTCTCGGGCCTCTACAACGTCCTGGACGACGTCCCCACGGCCGTCGGGGTCAACGGCCAGGGCATCGGCTCCAACTCCTGGGTCGTCGCGGGCTCGAACACCATCACCGGCAAGCCCCTGCTCGCCAACGATCCGCACCTGTCGGCCTCGCTGCCGTCCGTCTGGTACCAGATGGGCCTGCACTGCCGGTCCGTCTCCGCCAAGTGCCAGTACGACGTCTCCGGCTACACCTTCGCGGGCATGCCCGGCGTGGTCATCGGCCACAACGCGAAGATCGCCTGGGGCATGACGAACTCCGGCGTCGACGTCACCGACCTCTACCTGGAGAAGCTCTCCGGCGACGGCTACCTCTACGACGGCACGACCAAGCCCTTCAGCACGCACGAGGAGACCATCAAGGTCGCCGGCGGCGCGTCCAAGAAGATCGTCGTCCGTGAGACGAACAACGGCCCCCTGCTCTCCGACCGCTACGACGAACTCGTGAAGGTCGGCAAGAAGGCCACCGTCGACAACGCGGCCCCCGACCGCGGCGACGGCTACGGCGTCGCGCTGCGCTGGACCGCGCTCGACCCCGGCACCTCCATGGACGCCGTGTTCGCGATGGACAAGGCGTCGAACTGGAGCGAGTTCCGCGCGGCGGCGGCCCTGTTCGACGTGCCCTCGCAGAACCTGGTCTACGCCGACTCCGAGAACATCGGCTACACGCTGCCCGGCCGCATCCCGATCCGCGCGAAGGGCGACACCGGTGCCATCCCGGCCCCGGGCTGGGACCCCAAGTACGCCTGGACCGGCAAGTACATCGAGCAGGACGAGCTGCCCTACGAGTACAACCCGGAGCGCGGCTACATCGTGACCGCCAACCAGGCCGTGGTCGACAAGGGCAAGTACCCCTACACGCTCACCACGGACTGGGGCTACGGCACCCGCAGCCAGCGCATCACCGACCTGATCGAGCAGAAGATCAAGGGCGGCGGCAAGATCTCCACCGACGACATGCGCCAGATGCAGCTCGACAACAGCAGTGAGATCGCCAAGCTGCTCGTACCGAAGCTGCTGAAGATCGACGTCGATGACAAGGACGTCCGTCAGGCGCAGGAGCTCCTGGAGGGCTGGGACTACACCCAGGACGCCGACTCGGCCGCGGCCGCCTACTTCAACGCCGTCTGGCGCAACATCCTCAAGCTCGCCTTCGGCAACAAGCTGCCCAAGGAGCTGCGGGTCAAGGGCCAGTGCCTGTGGGTCGACCCGGTCACCACCACCGGGCCCGCGGACGAGACGGACAAGGTCCGCGAGTGCGGCCAGCGCGACGCCGACCAGGCGCAGCCCGACGGCGGCGACCGCTGGTTCGAGGTCGTGCGCAACCTCATGGACGACGAGAACAGCGACTGGTGGAAGACCCCGGCCGGCGTGGGCGACCGGCCCAAGGCGGACAACCGCGACGAGCTGTTCAAGCGCGCCATGATCGACGCCCGCTGGGAGCTGACCGCCAAGCTCGGCAAGGACATCGACACCTGGAGCTGGGGCCGGCTGCACCGCCTGTTCCTGAAGAACCAGACCATGGGCATCGAGGGCCCGGGCTTCCTCCAGTACATGCTCAACCGCGGCCCCTGGAAGCTCAGCGGCGGCGAGGCGACGGTCAACGCGACCGGCTGGAACGCCGCGGGCGGCTACGGCGTCGTCTGGGTGCCGTCGATGCGCATGGTGGTCAACCTCGGTGATCTCGACAAGTCGAAGTGGATCAACCTCACCGGCGCCTCCGGGCACGCCTACAGCGCGCACTACACCGACCAGACCGGCAAGTGGGTCAAGGGCGAGCTGCTGGACTGGTCCTTCTCGGACGACGCCGTCGACAAGAGCACGACCGACACGCTGGTGCTGAAACCGTAACGCCGAAGAAGGGCCCCTCCACGCGCGCGTGGAGGGGCCCTTTCTCATTCCGGGTCCTGGAACCGGCGCACGCCCGACGGCGTCACCACCGCGTGCACCGGGCGGTCGTGCGCCTCCTCCGGGACATGCTCGACGACCTCGGCGTCGTACAGGAGCACCACGAGCGCCGGTCGTGCGCCCGCGCGCTCCAGACGCGCGAGCACCCGGTCGTACGACCCCCCGCCGCGCCCCAGGCGCATCCCGCGCCCGTCCACCGCGACACCCGGCAGCAGCACGACGTCGGCGCCGGTCACCGCGTCCGGGCCCAGACGCTCGCCGGAGGGCTCGAAGAGGGTCATTTTCCCGCCGTGTTGCACGCGCGCCAGAGAGCCCTCGCCGGTGTAGGCGCCCCAGTCCAGATCGTTGTCCGGCAGAAGCGCCGGGAGCAGGACGCGCGCCCCCCGCTCGCGCAGCGCGTCGAGGAGCGTGAGCGTGCCGGGTTCGCTCCCCACGGAGACGTACGCCGCCACCGTGCGCGCACGCGCCAGCTCGGGCAGTCCGAGGGCCCGGCCGGCCAGCGCGGAAGCCGCTTCCCGCACGTCATCGGCCGTCAACCTGTTCCTCACCGCCAGGTACTCTCGTCGCAATGTTCGCTTGTCAGGCTCGCTGGGACGTCCGACATGACTCAAAGTCTGCACCCGTACCCTCTCAATAAGCTCATATAACAGCTTATTAACCGGAGCCTCAGATTCCAGGCAAAGGCACCGGATAAGGTTCGGACATGACTCAGTCGCACCCTCGGATCAGCAAGGCTGTCATTCCGGCAGCAGGGCTCGGCACCCGCTTCCTGCCGGCAACCAAGGCCACTCCCAAGGAGATGCTGCCGGTGGTCGACAAGCCGGCGATCCAGTACGTGGTCGAGGAGGCCGTCTCGGCGGGCCTCGATGACGTCCTCATGATCACGGGACGCAACAAGCGCCCCCTCGAGGACCACTTCGACCGCAACTACGAGCTCGAGTCCGCTCTCCAGAGGAAGGGCGACGCCAGCCGGCTCGCCAAGGTCCAGGAGTCCAGCGACCTCGCCACCATGCACTATGTGCGCCAGGGCGACCCCCGCGGCCTCGGCCACGCCGTCCTGTGCGCGGCCCCCCACGTGGGTCACGAGCCCTTCGCCGTCCTCCTCGGCGACGACCTGATCGACGCCCGCGACCCCCTGCTCAAGCGCATGATCGAGGTGCAGGAGCAGTACGGCGGCAGCGTCATCGCGCTGATGGAGGTCGCACCCGAGCAGATCCACCTCTACGGCTGTGCCGTCGTCGAGGAGACCGAGGACGGCGACGTCGTCAGGGTGAGCGGCCTCGTCGAGAAGCCGGAGGCGGCCGACGCCCCGTCGAACTACGCGGTCATCGGCCGCTACGTCCTCGACCCGCACATCTTCGACATACTCCGCAAGACCGAGCCGGGCCGGGGCAACGAGATCCAGCTCACCGACGCCCTCCAGCAGCTCGCGCAGGACGAGAAGGTCGGCGGCCCGGTGCACGGCGTCGTCTTCAAGGGCCGCCGCTATGACACCGGCGACCGCGGCGACTATCTGCGTGCCATTGTCAGACTCGCGTGCGAACGTGAAGACCTGGGCCCGGACTTCCGGGCCTGGCTTCGCAGTTACGTAGCCGAGGAGATGTAGGCATTTGAGCAGCGCCGCACCCCGCCCCACCGACCAGGACCACCTCTGGTCGGTGGACGAACACCTGGAGGACATCCTCGCGACCGTCCGCCCCCTCGAACCCATCGAGCTGCAACTGCTCGACGCCCAGGGCTGCGTCCTGGTCGAGGACATCACAGTCCCGGTGTCCCTGCCCCCGTTCGACAACAGCTCCATGGACGGGTACGCGGTGCGGGTCGCGGACGTGGCGGGCGTCAGCGAGGAGTTCCCGGCCGTCCTGGACGTCGTCGGGGACGTCGCGGCGGGCCAGACCGAGCCGCTCCACGTCGGCCCCGGACAGGCCGCCCGCATCATGACCGGCGCCCCGCTGCCGCCGGGCGCCGAGACGGTCGTACCCGTCGAATGGACCGACGGAGGTCTCGGCGAGGGCCCCGTCAGCGGGATGCGCGCCCGCAGCCTCGCCCCCGAGGGCGCCGAGGGGCACGTCCACGTGTACCGGTCCGCCGAGGCCCGCGCGCACGTGCGGGCGGAGGGCAGCGACGTCCGGGCCGGCGACCGCGCCCTGGACGCCGGCACCGTCCTCGGCCCGCCCCAGATCGCCCTCCTCGCCGCCATCGGCCGCGGCACCGTACGCGTGCGCCCGCGCCCGCGCGTGGTCGTCATGTCCACCGGCAGCGAACTCGTCCAGCCCGACCAGAGTCTCGGCGCCGGCCAGATCTACGACTCCAACAGCTTCGCCCTCACCGCGGCCGCCCGCGACGCCGGTGCGATCGCCTACCGCGTGGGCGCCGTCGCCGACGACGCCGAGACCCTGCGCTCCACCATCGAGGACCAGCTCGTCCGCGCCGACCTCATGGTCACCACGGGCGGCGTCAGCGTCGGGGCGTACGACGTCGTCAAGGAGGCGCTGTCCTCCGTGGGTGACGAGGACGAGCCGGGCAGCGGCGTCGACTTCCGCAGGCTCGCCATGCAGCCCGGCAAGCCCCAGGGCTTCGGCACCATCGGCCCCGACCACATCCCGCTCCTTGCCCTGCCGGGCAACCCGGTGTCGTCGTACGTCTCCTTCGAGCTGTTCGTCCGCCCCGCGATCCGCACCCTCATGGGACTCGACGACGTCCACCGGCCGCGGACCCGGGCCACCCTGACCGCGGACAAGGCGCTGACCTCGCCCAAGGGCCGCCGGCAGTTCCTGCGCGGTGCCTGTGCCGACGGCGCGGTCACCCCGGTCGGCGGTGCCGGCTCCCATCTGGTGGCCGCCCTCGCGCAGGCGGACGCGCTGATCGTCGTACCGGAGGACGTGGAGTCCGTCGAGCCCGGAACCGAGGTCGAAGTGGTCCTGCTCGGCTGAGCACCCCAGGTTGGCGGTACCGTGTCGCGCACAACAGGCCGGACCGGGAGCGCCGCACAACCATGAGTACGCAGGACCGACTGACGCACATCGACGAGGCGGGAGCCGCCCGCATGGTCGATGTCTCCGGCAAGGACGTCACGGCACGCACCGCGCGCGCGAGTGGACGTGTCCTCGTGTCGCCCCGGGTGATCGAGCTGCTGCGCGGCGAGGGCGTCCCCAAGGGCGACGCCCTGGCCACCGCGCGGATCGCGGGCATCATGGGCGCCAAACGCACCCCGGACCTCATCCCGCTGTGCCACCCGTTGTCGGTGTCCGGTGTGAAACTGGACCTGTCGGTCGCGGACGACGCCGTGGAGATCCGGGCCACCGTGAAGACCACGGACCGCACGGGCGTCGAGATGGAGGCCCTCACCGCGGTCTCCGTCGCCGCGCTCACCGTGATCGACATGGTCAAGGCGGTCGACAAGGGAGCGGTCATCACGGACGTACGGGTCGAGGAGAAGACGGGCGGCAAGTCGGGCGACTGGAGCCGGGCATGACGGCCGACGAGTCGATCGGCGGCGCGCTCCTCGCGCCGTACAGCGCTCTGGTGGTCACCGCCTCCAACCGGGCCGCCGCCGGTGTCTACCAGGACAAGGGCGGCCCGCTGATCGCCGACGGCCTGAAGGGGTTCGGCTTCACCGTCGACGGCCCCCAGGTCGTCCCCGACGGCGACCCCGTGAAGGCCGCCCTGCGCGCGGGCGTGGAGGCCGGATACGACGTGATCGTCACCACCGGCGGCACCGGCATCTCGCCCACCGACCGCACCCCCGAGGCGACCCGCGAGGTGATCGACCACGAGGTGCCGGGCATCGCGGAGGCCATCCGGGCGTTCGGACGGGACAAGGTGCCGACCGCCGCGCTCTCCCGGGGCCTGGCCGGGGTGGCGGGACACACGCTGATCGTCAACCTGCCGGGTTCCAGCGGCGGGGTGCGGGACGGACTGGCCGTCCTGGAGCCCCTGTTGATCCACGCCGTCGACCAGATCCGCGGCGGCGACCACCCGAGACCCGGCGCCGGCAGTGGGGGTGCGAGCTGAACAGCTTGTCCTGGCCCGTCGTACTGGCGGACGGCGATGTCGTCCTGAGGCCGATAAAGATGCGCGACCAGCGGGTCTGGCGCGAGGTGAACCGGCGCAACCGGGACTGGCTGCGCCCCTGGGAGGCGACCATTCCGCCGCCCACCCCGAGCGGCCCGATCGCGCACCGGCCGACCTACCGTCAGATGGTCCGGCACCTGCGGTCCGAGGCGAACGCGGGGCGGATGCTGCCGTTCGTCATCGAGTACCGGGGCCAGCTGGTCGGACAGTTGACGGTGGCCGGAATCACCTGGGGCTCGATGTGTTCGGGGCACGTCGGCTACTGGGTGGACCAGTCGGTGGCCGGGCGCGGGGTGATGCCGACCGCCGTGGCGCTTGTCGTGGACCACTGTTTCCGCGCGGTCGGTCTGCACCGCATCGAAGTCTGCATTCGCCCCGAGAACGTGCCCAGCCGACGGGTCGTGGAGAAACTCGGATTCCGCGAGGAGGGACTGCGGCCGCGCTATCTCCACATCGACGGGGCCTGGCGGGACCACCTCGTGTTCGCGCTCACCGCGGAAGAGGTACCCGACGGATTGCTCAGGCGCTGGCAGCGGGCACGCTCCCCACAGGGACGACAAGCAGGACCCGGGAATTGAATAAGTGTTCGAAAATGATCGGTGCATGACCGCCTCGGGGCATTGAATTCACGACTGAGGCGGTCTGCTGATCGGATCGGTCACAAAAAAAGCTCGAAATATCAGCCAGATCGTGCGACACACCGGCGCAATTGGCAGATGGCCTCACGCAAACCCCTCTACCGTGTGAGGCGTGAGCAGCAGCGGCCTCATCTACGCAGTCATTGTCGGGGCCTGGGCCGCCTACTTGGTGCCTATGTGGCTCCGTAGGCAGGACGAGCTGAACGAGGCCCGTCCGACGGAACGCTTCAGCACCGCCATCCGGTTGCTTTCCGGACGGGCGGGCATGGAGCGTCGGTACGCCAAGGACCTGCGCGCGCGCTCCACCGACGAGGGGGAGCACGGCGCCGACGAACCGGATGCCGTCACCGACTCGGTGGACGTCCGGGCCTTCGCCATGCCTCCGACCCGTCCGCAGACCCAGGCGACGGTCCAGCCGTCGGCTTCGGAGCGCCGGGAGGCGACGCGCGAGCCCGCGCGGAAAGCCGAGAGGGAAACGGGGCACGGCGACCCGGCCCGCGCGAAAACGAACGCGCCCGAACACGGCGGCGCCCCGACGCGCAAGCAGACACCCGCGTCCGCCGCCCGCCGCACGGCCGCCGCCGAGGCGGCCGCGGCGCGCGCGCGGCGTGTGAAGGTACTCGCACGCCGACGGCGTACGACGGTGATGCTCTTCCTCGCCTTTACGCTCGGCGCGATCGTCGCCGCCGTCGGAGGACTCGCCTTCCTGTGGGCGCCCGGCGTCCCCGCGGTGATGCTCAGCGCGTACATCGCGTACCTGCGCTCCCAGGAACGCCGCCGCTTCGCCTACCAGATGGACCGGCGCCGGGCCGAGCTCGCCGCCCAGCACCTGCGGGAGCGGGCCCGCCAGCCGCGCCGGCGCGCGTCCGTGAGCACTGCCGCGGACGCCGACGAACCGGACGAGGGACCAGGCGCGGAAACCGATCCCGGCCTCTCCGCCCTCGCCGCCGACCGGCGCGCCCTCGTTGAGCAGACCGACCACGCCGAGTGGGTCGACCAGCAGCGCGAACGGCAGCGCAGGCCGGGGCACGGGGACAGCTGGGACCCGGTGCCGGTGCCGTTGCCGACGTACGTGACCGCGCCGGTCGCTCCGCGGGCCACCTCGGACGTGGACCTCGGCGCGCCGGACGCGTGGAGTTCGGCCCGGTCCAGCGCCGTGGCCCCCGAGCACTCCGGCCAGGACGCGGCGCCCGTCGCGGAGGACGGGGGATCGGAGGACCCGTCCGCCGACGCGGACGACACGCCCTCGGCGGACGGTCGCACCGACGCCCGTCGCGCCGCCTCCGCACGCCGGGCACGCGAGCGTGGCCGTACCCCGCTCTTCGACCAGTACGAGGAAGGCGAGCGGCCGCGCGCGGCGAACGAGTGACGGACGGCGTCGGAATCGCCGCGCTCTGACCAGCCCGGAACGGATTTCCAAGCACCCGGACGGGGATGCTAGAGTTTCACTCGTTGCAAGGGCCTGTGGCGCAGTCTGGTAGCGCACCTCGTTCGCATCGAGGGGGTCTGGGGTTCAAATCCCCACAGGTCCACGCATCATGAAGACCCGCTCCTGATTCAGGAGCGGGTCTTCTGTCATGTGTCCGGCGTCCTCACAGTGCCTTCGCGTAGCAGCGGCTCTCTTCGTGGAAGCGGTAGTAGCCGAACTTCACGCAGGGTTCGTAACCGCTGGACGTGTAGAGGGCGATGGCCTCCGGCTGCTTGGTGCCGGTCTCCAGGACCATGCGGCTGCGGCCGGCCGCGCGGGCGTGGTCCTCCAGGGCGGTGAGGATGCGGCGGGCCAGACCCCGGCCGCGCGCCGCGTCGACGACGTACATGCGCTTGAGCTCGGCGTCGCCGTTCAGGTTGCCCTCGCCGTTGGCGTCCTGGGCGCGCCAGCCGCCCGTGGCCACGGGGGCGTCGGTCTCGTCGTACGCGATCAGGTAGACGCCGTTCGGGGGCTCGAAGTCCTCCGGTGCCAGGGTCGTGGCGTCGCCGCCGTCGCCGTAACGGACGTGGTACTCGGCCTGTACCTGGTCGTTCAGCTTCACGGCGTCCGGGTGGTCGAAGGCGACCTGGCGTATGTGCATGTTCATCCCCACGAATCGATCAGGTCCACAACTGGGTCCGGTCCAGTGTGCCGGTATCGTTCCCGGGTGCTCACTGTGACCTCCGCCAATGTGAACGGGCTGCGTGCCGCCGCGAAGAAGGGCTTCGTGGAGTGGCTCGCCGACACCTCCGCCGACGTGCTGTGCCTGCAGGAGGTGCGTGCCGAGCCGCAGCAGCTGCCCGAGAGCGTTCGCGCTCCCGAGGGCTGGCATGTCGTGCACGCGCCCGCCGCCGCCAAGGGGCGTGCCGGTGTCTCCCTTTACACCCGCCGCGAGCCCGACCGGGTCCGGATCGGGTTCGGGTCGGCGGAGTTCGACACCAGCGGGCGGTACGTCGAGGCCGACCTGCCCGGTGTCACCGTGGCCTCCCTCTACCTGCCCTCCGGCGAGGTCGGCACCGAGCGGCAGGACGAGAAGGTGCGCTTCATGGACGAGTTCCTCGTGTACCTGAAGGACCTGCGGGTTCGCGCCGCCGCCGACGGCCGCGAAGTCGTCGTCTGCGGCGACTGGAACATCGCCCACCAGCAGGCCGACCTCAAGAACTGGCGCGCCAACCAGAAGAGCTCCGGGTTCCTGCCGGAGGAGCGGGCCTGGCTGAGCCGGGTGCTCGACCCCGCCGACGGCGGATACGTCGACGTCGTACGGTCGCTGCATCCGGATGTGGAGGGGCCGTACTCGTGGTGGTCCTACCGGGGCCAGGCCTTTGACCGCAACACAGGTTGGCGCATCGACTACCACTTCTCCACGCCCGGCCTCGCCGCCAAGGCGGTCAAGGGGTTCGTGGAGCGCGCTGCCACGCACGCCGAGCGCTGGTCGGACCACGCTCCCGTGACGGTCGTCTACGACCTCTAGTCCCGTTTCCGCAGCCGCCGGTCCAGCGCCAGTGACAGCTCCGCCTCCACCACGCTCCGGGCCAGCGGCCGCAGGCGGTGGAGGTCGTCCTCGCCCGCGTGGCGCAGGACGAGCTCGGCGAACATCTCCGCCAGGTCGTCCACGTGCTCGCGGACCCGTTTGCCGGCCGCCAGGACCTCTTCCAGGGGGATGCCCTCGCGGACGAGTTCGGAGGAGACGTCCAGGAGGCGGCGGCTGATGTGGACGATCTCGTCGCCGTCGGTGCCGAGGTAGCCGAGGTCGAGTGCGGCCGCGAGGTTCTCCGGGGTGACCTCGCCCTCGAAGCGGGCGGCGAGTTCCTCGGGGGTGAGGCGGACCGGTTCCTCCTCGGTCGGCACGACCCCCAGTACGTCGGCGACGTCACGGCCGTGGTCCAGGGCCTCGGCGAGTTCCGCGATGCCGGTGAGGGTGTGGCCGCGCTCCAGGAGTGCCGCGATCGTGCGCAGGCGGGCCAGGTGGTGGTCGTCGTACCAGGCGATGCGGCCCTCGCGGCGAGGGGGCGGGATGAGTTTGCGTTCGCGGTAGAAGCGCAGGGTGCGCACTGTGATGCCGGCCAGGCGGGCCAGTTCCTCCATGCGGTATTCGCGCTTCTCCGTCACGCCCGAACTTTATGTCGTACCCCGGGTACCCGTGGCGGTAGCCACTGATGTCAACGTCCTTCCCCCGACCCCTACCCATCGGTACGGAGCTGCTCTACCCTCCCATTGCGCCAGTGTTCACTGGCAGAGTCGTGCAGGGAAGGGCGTCGGCATGGCCGAACACGAGCATGTGCGGGTGGCGGTGGTCGGGTCCGGGTTCGGCGGGCTCGGGGCCGCCGTGCGGCTGCGGCGGGAGGGCGTCACCGACTTCGTCGTGCTGGAGCGGGCCGGCAGTGTGGGCGGTACCTGGCGGGACAACAGCTATCCGGGATGTGCCTGCGATGTGCCGTCCCATCTGTACTCGTTCTCCTTCGCGCCCAACCCGGACTGGCCGCGCACCTTCTCCGGGCAGGAGCACATCCGCGCCTATCTGGAGCATGTGACGGACGTCTTCCGGCTCCGCCCGCACATCCGCCTCAACTCCGAGGTGCAGCGGATGACCTGGGACAGCGAGAAGCTGCGCTGGGACATCGAGACCGCCGGTGGCAGGCTCTCGGCCGACTTCGTCGTCTCCGCCACCGGGCCGCTCTCCGATCCCAGGATCCCCGACATCCCCGGGCTCGACTCCTTCCCCGGCAAGGTCTTCCACTCCGCCCGCTGGGACCACGACTACGACCTGCGCGGCAAGCGGGTCGCCATGGTCGGGACCGGCGCCTCGGCCATCCAGATCGTCCCGGCCATCCAGCCGCTCGCCCAGAGCGTCACGCTGTTCCAGCGCACCCCGCCCTGGGTGATGCCCCGCATGGACCGGGCGATCAGCGGCGCCGAGCGCCGGCTGCACCGGCAGCTGCCCTTCACCACCCAGCTCCGGCGCGGACTGCTGTGGGGCATCAGGGAGTTGCAGGTCCAGGCGTTCACCAAGCGCCCGAACGAGCTCGGTGCCGTGGAGCAGCTCGCCAAGCGGAACATGGCCCGTGCCATCAAGGACCCGGCGCTGCGCGCCAAGCTCACCCCCGACTACCGCATCGGCTGCAAGCGGATCCTGCTGAGCAGCACGTACTACCCGGCG
The DNA here is from genome assembly GCF_040606575.1 of Streptomyces sp. NPDC005402. Taxonomy (NCBI): domain Bacteria; kingdom Bacillati; phylum Actinomycetota; class Actinomycetes; order Kitasatosporales; family Streptomycetaceae; genus Streptomyces; species Streptomyces sp. NPDC005402. Next base: position 205,857 of record NZ_JBEXFB010000007.1, on the reverse strand, counting down.
CTGGCCCAGCCCAACGTGGACGTGGTCGCGAGCGGGCTCAGCCGCGTCGAGGGGTCGACACTCGTCGCCGCCGACGGCACCGAGGCCGAGGTCGACGCGATCGTCTTCGGTACGGGCTTCCACGTCACCGACATGCCGATCGCCGACCGGGTCGTCGGCGCGGACGGGCGGACGCTCGCCGAGGCGTGGAAGGGCGGGATGGAGGCGCTGCGCGGTGCCTCCGCCGCCGGCTTCCCCAACTTGATGACCATCATCGGGCCCAACACCGGCCTCGGGAACTCCTCGATGATCCTCATGATCGAGTCCCAGCTGAACTACCTGGCCGACTTCGTGCGGCAGCTCGATGTGCTCGGGGGGCGGGTGGCCCTCGACGCGCGTCCTGCCGCCGTGGCGGCCTGGAACCACAGGGTGCAGGAGCGCATGGAGCGCACGGTGTGGAACACCGGCGGCTGCACCAGCTGGTACCTGGACGCGAACGGCCGCAACAGCACCATCTGGCCCGGTACGACGACCGAGTTCCGGCGGGCGACCCGGCGGGTGGATCTCGCCGAGTACGAGGTGCTGCGGGTGCCGGCGCACGCGGAGGCGAGTGCCGTATGAGCCGTCGGACGCATGTCGTCTCCGGGCCGTACGCCCCGCCCGCCCCGGCGCGCGAGCTCACCGCCTTCTCCGCCGACGGCGCTCGCCTGCACGTGGAGGTGCACGGCCTTGAGGGCGCGCCCCCCGTCGTCCTCGCGCACGGCTGGACCTGCTCCACCGCCTTCTGGGCCGCCCAGATCCGTGAACTCGCCGTGGACCACCGGGTCATCGCGTACGACCAGCGCGGCCACGGACGCAGTCCGGCGAGCCCCGCCTGCAGTGCGGACGGACTCGCCGACGACCTCGAAGCCGTGCTGGAGGCGACCCTCGGGGCAGGGGAGAAGGCGGTGGTCGTCGGTCACTCCATGGGCGGGATGACCGTCATGGCCGCCGCCGGGCGTCCCGCGTTCCGGGCGCACGCGGCCGCCGTCCTGCTGTGCAGCACCGGTTCGTCGCGGCTGGTCGCCGAGTCGACCGTCGTACCGATCCGGGCCGGGCGGCTGCGCACCTGGCTGACCCGGCACGTCCTCGGGGCGCGGGGGCCGCTCGGGCCGGTCACGCCGCTCGCCCTGCGGATCCTCAAGTACGGGACGATGGGCCCCGGTTCGGCCCCGCACATGGTGGAGGCGTGCGCGCGGATCGTGCACGCGTGCCCCCGCAAGGTGCGCTACGCCTGGTCGCAGGTGCTGGATCTGCTCGACCTGGATCACGGGGTACGGCAGCTCACCGTGCCGACGGCCGTCGTCGTCGGCACGGCCGACCGGCTCACCCCGCCCGTGCACGCACACCGGTTGGCGGCCGCGCTGCCGAACTGCCTCGGGGTCACCGAACTGGCCGGCGTGGGCCACATGACTCCGGTCGAGGCGCCCGAGCCGGTCAGCGCGCGGATCCGGGAACTCGTCACCACGTACGTCCAGGTCAAGGAGGGCGCATGAGCAGGGTCGGACTCGAAGGACAGGTCGCGGTCGTCACGGGAGCCGCGCGGGGCGTGGGCGAACTGCTCGCCCGCAAGCTGTCGGCGCGCGGGGCGAAGGTCGCGCTGGTCGGCCTCGAACCGGACGCGCTCAAGCAGCTCTCCGAGCGGCTGCACGGCGACAGCGACCACTGGTACGCCGACGTCACCGACCACGCGGCGATGGCCCGGGTCGCGCAGGAGGTCAAGGCGCGGTTCGGGAAGGTCGACATCGTGGTCGCCAACGCCGGGGTCGCCACCGGCGGGCCCTTCGTCGACTCCGATCCGGAGGCGTGGCGGCGGGTGATCGAGGTCAACCTCATCGGATCGGCCGTCACCGCGCGGGCGTTCCTGCCGGTGCTGATGGAGAGCCGGGGCTATCTGCTCCAGATCGCCTCCCTCGCGGCGATCACCCCGGCACCGATGATGACCGCGTACTGCGCCTCCAAGTCCGGTGTGGAGGCGTTCGCGCACAGTCTGCGGGCCGAGGTCGGGCACAAGGGCGTGCGGGTCGGGGTCGGGTATCTGTCGTGGACCGACACCGACATGGTGCGTGGGGCCGACCAGGACGACGTCATGCGGGAGCTCCGGCAGCGGCTGCCGTGGCCGGCCAACAAGACCTATCCGCTGGGGCCGGCCGTCGAGCGGATCGTGGCCGGGATCGAGCGCCGGTCGAGCCATGTGTACGGCCAGGGATGGCTGCGCGGGATGCAGGGCATGCGCGGATATCTGCCGGGGCTCATCGGAACCGTCGGGCAGCGGGAGATGCGGCGCTTCGGGCAGCGCTTGGAGGGCATGAGGGTGGGACTCGTCGGTGCAGGTGGGGCGGCGGACGAGGAGGCTCGCGCTACGCACCGTAACTGATCGAAATGCGTTCTTTGTCCGGGCGTGTGAATCTGGTCGAGGCCCCGGCCAGGGGCTCTTCCCCTCACCCCCACGGGAGTGAACCCACATGGGTATGAAGGACCAGTTCCAGGACAAGTCCGAGCAGTGGCAGCAGCAGGCCAAGCAGAAGGCCCAGGAGGGCCGGGAGCAGGCCCAGCGTGGTCGTCAGGGTCAGGGCCAGGGCCCGGACCGACCGGGTCAGAACCCGGAGCGTAAGGGCCAGGGCCCGGACCGCGACCGCATGCGGGACGAGGAGAGCGAGCGGCTCCGGCGCGAGGAGCAGGAGCGGCTCGACCCCGACTTCGACATGTAGTCACTGCTTGAGTGCAGGGTGCCCTCTCCTTCGGGGAGGGCACCCTGTGCGTTTGTGTGTGGCTGCCGGCGGTGGGGTTTCTCGCGCAGTTCCCCGCCCCCCGAAAGCACTCACCTGGGCGGCAGCTTCGGCCTCGACCTGTCCGGTACGTGCCGGTAGTCCGGCGGTGTCGCCGGGGGATTCGTCTCCAGCAGGTCCAGGGCGAGCTGTACCGCGTCGTCCAGTTGGGCGTGGCGGCCCTCCGCCCAGTCCAGGGGCGTGCGGAGGATCTCCAGGTCCGGGGTGACGCCCTGGTTCTCGATCGACCAGCCGTAGGCGTCGAACCAGGCCGCGTTCATCGGAACCGTGATCACCGTGCCGTCGCCGAGCTGGTGGCGGCCGGTCATGCCGACCACTCCGCCCCAGGTGCGCTGGCCCACCACCGGGCCGAGCTTCAGCAGTTTGAAGGCCGCCGTGATCATGTCGCCGTCCGAGGAGGTCGCCTCGTCGGCCAGGGCCACCACGGGGCCGCGCGGGGCGTTCGAGGCGTACGACACCGGCTGGGCGTTTCGCGTCAGGTCCCAGCCGAGGATCGTGCGGCTCAGCTTCTCCACCACCAGTTCGCTGATGTGGCCGCCCGCGTTGCCGCGTACGTCGACGATGAGGGCGGGGCGGGAGACCTCCATGCGCAGGTCCCGGTTGAACTGGGCCCAGCCCGAGCCGCCCATGTCGGGGATGTGCAGATAGCCGCACCGGCCGCCGCTCAACTCCCTTACGACAGCCCGGCGTTTGGCGACCCAGTCCTGGTAGCGCAGGGGGCGTTCGTCGAGGAGCGGGACCACCGCCACCCGGCGGGCCCTGCCTTCGCCCTCCGCCGGGGTGAACGTCAGCTCCACCGTCGTACCGCCCGCCGCCGCGAGCAGCGGATACGGGCCCGTGACCGGGTCGACCGGGCGGCCGTCGACGTGGGTGAGGACCGCGTCCTCGCGGATACCGGTGCCGGCCAGCGGGGAGCGGGCCTTGGAGTCCGAGGAGTCGCCGGGCAGGATCCGCCGGACCGTCCAACCGCCGTCCCTGAGGACGAAGTTGGCGCCCAGCAGGCCCTGGCGGCGCTGGTAGTGGGGTGGGCCTTCGTTGCGGCGGGCGGCGGTGACGTAGGCGTGGGAGGTGCCGAGTTCGCCGAGGACCTCGCGCAGGAGGTCGGCGAACTCGTCGGGGGAGGCGATCCGGTCGAGCAGCGGGCGGTACTGGTCGAGCACCGCGTCCCAGTCGATGCCGCACATCCCCGGTTCCCAGAAGTACGCCCGGATCAGGCGGCCCGCCTCCTCGTAGGCCTGGCGCCACTCGGCTGCCGGGTCGACCTCGTGCAGGATGCGGCGCAGGTCGATCCAGACGGTCGAGTCGCTGTCGCCGGACTCCGTCGCGGGGGTCGCGCGCAGGTCGCCCTCGTCGACGAGGACCAGCCGGGAGCCGTCGCCGCTGACCGCGAACCAGTCCAGATGCTCGACGAGTTCGGTCTTCTTCGCCTTGCTGATGGCGAAGTGTTCGAGGGTGGGGCGCTCGGAGGTGTCGTCCGAGTTGACGAAGGTCTCGCCGAGCGCGCCCGAGATGGGCCAGCGCAGCCAGAGCAGGCCGCCGCCCGCGACCGGGTGCAGCGCCGAGTACTTGGAGGCGGGGACCGGGAAGGGGGTGACCCGGCTCTCCAGGCCCTCGATCTCGACCGTGACGGCACTGTGGTCGGCGCCTTCCCCGCCCTCGTCGTCGGAGGCCGGGTCCAGCCCTCCGGCGGCGGGCCGGCCCTCGGGGTTCAGCGCGAAGGGGGAGGGGGTCGCCGAGGACAGCGGGACCAGGTAGGGGCGGCAGCCGAGCGGGAAGGACAGGTCTCCGGTGTGGACGTCGTACACCGGGTCGAAGCCGCGCCAGGAGAGGAACGCCAGGTAGCGGCCGTCCCGGGTGAACACCGGGTTCTCGTCCTCGAAGCGGCCGTTCGTCACGTCGACGATCAGGCGGTCCTTGATGCGGGCCATCTTGATCTGGCGCAGTGAGCGGCCGATCCCCGGATGCGACCACGTCAGCCAGGTGCCGTCCGGGGAGAAGGCGAGGTCGCGGACCGGGCCGTTGACCGAGCGGATGAGCTCGGTGACCTCGCCGTCGGAGTCCTCCGTGCCAGCGGCGTCAGCCGCATTTTCGGACACCGTGATCAGGAGCAGCCGTCCGTCGTGCGAGGCGAGGGCCAGGCGCTCGCCCGTCGGGTCCGACACCAGCTCCAGGACCCGGCCCAGCTCGCCGGAGGCCAACCGTCGCGGCTCGCGGTCACCGGTCGCCCGCGGCAGATAGGCGATCTCCACGGCGTCCTCGCCCTCCGCGTCCGTCACATAGGCGACCTGGCCGACGGAACCGAGCATCTCCGGGAGCCGGACCCGTACCCCCGGGGTGTCGGTGATCGTGCGGGCCGGGCCGTCCCGGTGGGTCAGCCAGTACAGGCTGCCGCGGACGACGACCGCGCTCGCGCGGCCCGTCTCGTCGACCGAGATGCCGTCGACGTGCTGGGCGGCGGGCACCTGGTAGGTACGGCGTCCCGCGCCCGGTCCGCCCAGTCGTACGTCGAGCCGGCGCGGCTCGGCGGACGAGAGGTCGTCGACGATCCACAGGTCGCCCGCGCACTGGTACACCACCCGGGTGCCGTCGCTGGAGGCGTGCCGGGCGTAGAAGGAGTCGTGGTCGGTGTGGCGGCGCAGGTCGGAGCCGTCGGGGGCGCACGAGTAGAGGTTGCCGACGCCCTCGTGGTCGGAGAGGAAGGCGATCCGGTCGCCGACGAACATGGGGGAGTGGAGGTGGCCGCCGAGGTCGGGCAGCAGGCGTTCGCCGTGCAGCCAGAGGCGGCCCGTGGCGCCGCCCCGGTAGCGCTTCCAGGCGGCCGGTTCGTGCGGCGGGGTGCCGGTGAGCAGAAGGGTCCTGCGGTCGGCGACCTGGATGTCGGCGACCGGGCCCCAGGGGAGCCTGTGGCCGGGGGAGCCGTCGGTGGGCACCTTGTACGCCCAGGTGAAGTAGGAGAAGGGCTCGCCGTGGGAGGCGACGGCGAGGATCGTCCCCTGGGGGGTCCAGCCGCACACCTGGGTGTCCGTCGAGCCCCAGTACGTGAGCCGGCGGCCCGGCCCGCCGTCCACGTCCGCGAGGTGGATCTCGGGCACGAGACTGCGCCAGCTCGTGTACGCGAGGTGGCGGCCGTCGGGCGAGAAGCGGGGATGGCCGACCTTGGTGCGGTCGACGGTCAGGCGCCAGGCGCGGCCCGGGCCGTCGAGAGGGGCCAGCCAGAGGTCGTCCTCGGCCACGAAGCACAACAGGTCGCCGCTCAGATGCGGAAGGCGCAGATAGCTCACCTCCCCATGCTTTTCCCGGGGATGGACCGGAGCAACTTATGAAAAATGGGGCGGATATAAACGGCGGCGAACCCGGGTGACCCACCACACGAACGAAACCGTTTCGTTTCGCTGGCGGATGCGCTACATTCGTGTCGTACGAAACAGTGTCGTTCCAAGTCCCGGAGCGGAAAGGGTGAGTGACATGACCGAGGTCTCGACCACGCGTCGCAGCCGTATCACCCCCGAGCGCGAGGCCGAGCTGTACGAGGCCGTGCTCGAACTGCTCCGGGAGGTCGGCTACGACGCCGTCACCATGGACGCCGTCGCCGCCCGCACCCGTTCCAGCAAGGCCACGCTCTACCGCCAGTGGGGCGGCAAGGCCGAGCTGGTGGCGAAGGCGGTGCGGCACAGCAAGCCGGGCGGTATCGGTCTCGACGAGATCGACACCGGATCCCTCAGGGGCGACCTGCACGCCCTCACCATGCGCTCGGACGACTGCACGATGGAGCAGAACTCCGCGCTCATGCGGGGTCTGGCCATGGCGATCCACGGCAATCCGGATCTCCTGAAGGCGTTCCGCGCGCACCTCATCGAACCCGAGATGGCGGAGTTCCGCCGACTGGTGCAGCGGGCGATCGACCGGGGCGAGGTGCGCCCCGACAACCCGGCGATCGATTTCATGATCCACATGATGATCGGCGGCTTCGCGGCCCGCACGATGATCGACGAGCTGCCGCCGACGCAGGCCTTCCTGCTTTCGTACATCGACGCCGTGGTCCTCCCCGCCCTCGGCGTTTCGGACTGACCCCCAGTCTCCCCAGCAAGCCCTCCACCTGACGTAACCGCTCACGTCGTCGGGCTGATCATCCCTGCCCTGGGGCCATGTCGCCCCGGACCCCACGACCTGACCGGGAGTACGCCTTCGTGGCCACTTTCCTCTACCGACTCGGCCTGCTCGCCTTTCGGCGACGGCACTTCGTCGCCCTCATGTGGGTGGCCCTGCTGACCATCGCCGGCGTCGGCGCGTTCAGTGCGCCCGCCGCCGGATCGACCTCCTTCTCCATCCCGGGCACGGAGGCGCAGAAGGCCTTCGACCTGCTGGAACAGCGTTTCCCGGGGGCCAGCGCCGACGGCGCGACCGGGCGCATGGTCTTCAAGGCGCCCGAGGGCGAGAAGATGACGGACGCCGCCAACAGGGCGACCGTCGCGAAGACCGTCAAGGAACTGGGCGACGGCTCCGAGGTCGTCTCCGTCACCGACCCGTTCACCACCGACGCGGTGAGCAGGGACGGCACGGTCGCCTACGCGTCGGTGCGCTACGACGCCCCCGCCATGGAGCTCAAGGACGCCACCGTGGACGCCCTGGAGAAGGCCGCCGACCAGGCCCGGGACACCGGGCTGACCGTCGACGTCGGCGGCGACGCGCTCCAGGCCCAGCCGGAGGCGGGAGCCATCGGTGAGGCCGTCGGTCTCGCCATCGCCGCGGTCGTCCTGGTCATCACCCTGGGCTCGCTGGTCGCGGCGGGGCTGCCGCTGCTGACGGCGATCATCGGGGTCGGGATCGGCGTCTCCACCATCGCCGCCCTCGCCAAGGCGCTCGACCTCGGCGACACCACCTCCACACTCGCGGGGATGATCGGCCTCGCCGTCGGCATCGACTACGCCCTGTTCATCGTCTCCCGCTACCGCGCCGAACTGGCCGAGGGCCGCGACCGCGAGGAGGCGGCGGGCCGGGCCACCGGCACCGCCGGTTCCGCGGTGGTCTTCGCGGGCCTCACCGTCGTGATCGCGCTCGCCGGCCTCTCGGTCGTCAACGTGCCGATGCTGACCAAGATGGGCCTCGCCGCGGCGGGCACGGTCGTGATCGCCGTCCTCATCGCGCTCACCATGATCCCGGCGCTGCTCGGGTACGCGGGCCGCAGGATCCGCCCGGCGGGCGCGAAGCGCGGCAACTCTCCTGAGCGGACCGCCTCTTCCGCGAAGCCCTCTTCTCAGCAGCCCTCTTCCCAGCAGCCGGTGAAGCCCAACCTGGGCACCCGCTGGGCGAGCTTCGTCATCCGCCGCCCGGCCGCCGTGCTGCTGCTCGGCGTGATCGGTCTCGGCGCCGTCGCGCTGCCGGTCAGCCAGTTGGAACTGGGCCTGCCCGACGACGGTTCGCAGCCGACGTCCACGACCCAGCGCCGCGCCTACGACCTCCTCTCGGAGGGCTTCGGGCCCGGCTTCAACGGACCTCTGATGATCGTGGTCGACGCCAAGGACAGCGACGACCCGAAGGCCGCGGCCGCCACGGTGACCGACGGGATCAAGGGCCTCGACGACGTCGTCACGGTCACCCCGCCGGCCTTCAACAAGGCCGGCGATACCGCGACCATCACGGTCGTCCCCCACTCCAAGCCGTCCTCGCCCCAGACCCAGGACCTGGTGCACGCCATCCGCGACGACGTCGCGTCCAAGGCGGACGCGGACGTCCTGGTCACCGGCACCACCGCGATGAACATCGACTTCTCGCAGAAGCTCTCGGACGCCCTGATCCCGTACCTGGCCCTGGTGGTCGGCCTCGCCTTCCTCCTCCTGATCGTGGTGTTCCGCTCGATCCTGGTCCCGCTGAAGGCAGCCCTCGGCTTCCTGCTGTCGGTGCTCGCCGCGCTCGGCGCCGTGGTCGCGGTCTTCCAGTGGGGCTGGCTCGGCGGGGTGCTCGGCGTCGAGGAGACCGGCCCGATCATGTCGATGATGCCGATCTTCATGGTGGGCGTGGTCTTCGGGCTCGCGATGGACTACGAGGTCTTCCTCGTGACCCGCATGCGCGAGGCGTACGTCCACGGCGAGTCCCCGAGCCAGGCCATCGTGACCGGGTTCAAGCACAGCGCCCGGGTGGTGGTCGCCGCCGCGGTCATCATGATGGCCGTCTTCGGAGGCTTCATCAGCTCCGGCGAGTCGATGATCAAGATGATCGGCTTCGGCCTCGCGATCGCCGTCTTCTTCGACGCGTTCGTGGTCCGCATGGCGATCGTCCCCGCGGTCCTCGCCCTGCTCGGCCGCCGCGCCTGGTGGCTGCCGAAGTGGCTGGACCGCGCACTGCCCAACGTCGACGTCGAGGGCGAGGGACTGCGCACCCGGGCCGAGAAGGACACGGATCCGGACGGGGACCGGGAGCTGGTACGCGTCTGACGCACGCCGTGTGACAGGGAGCCGGCCGGTGAGGGGGTGCCCTCACCGGCCTTCTGCTGCCGTGGACCGGCCGAGAAAGGTGACGGGCCCGGGATCCGGTACGGCGATCTCGTGGAAGCCGAGACGGTCGTAGAAGGCACGGGCAGGCGTGTTGGCGCTCACCATCGTGAGATGTACGGCGGCCACGCCCCGCGCGTCCAGCGCGCGCAGGAAGGTCTGCATGAGCGCGCGCCCGTACCCGCGGCCCTGCCGGTCGGGGAGCAGGTCGATGTGCAAGTGGGCGGGGTAGGCGGCGACTTCGGGCACGAGCATCCGCTCCGGGCGGTGCAGGAGCGCGACGATCTCCTCGTCGGGAGTGCGCGGCGCGTGGCGGGGCTCCGGATAGCGGTCGGCCACCAGGGGGATCCACTTGGCCCGGTAGTCCTCGACGAACCGGGGCGTGTCGGCGGTACCGACGATGTACCCGACGGCCCGCCCCTCCCCGTCGTCCAGCACGAAGGCCAGCTCCGGTTCGAGATGGACGTACGGCGCCGCGAAGGCCGCGGGGAAGACGCCGGGGTCCTTGTAGTGGGGGCGGCTGTCCTGGCCCACGTGGGCGGTGCGGACGCAGATGTCCTCGACGGCGTCGCGGTCGTGGGGGTGGTAGGGGCGTACGGCGGGAGACGGGACGGACGGTGGGTTCATCGCAGCATCCTGCACGAGTTGAGGGGATGCGGGAACGCCTGTTCAGGCCGGGGGTGCGAAGACGTTGCGCTCGCTCAGGTCCGGGAGGACGTGTGCGGCGGCTCGGAAGTCGTTGTCGTCGTGCAGGACGACGACGCCGTGGTGCGCGGCGGTGGCGCACACGAGCCAGTCCACCGTGGAGAGACTCTGGTGCTGTCCCCGCTGCGCGAGCCGGTACTGGGCGGACTCGATCCAGCGCCAGGCGTTCTTCGGAACCGCGACATCTGGATACAGGTAGGCGAACATGTCCGCCATACGCTCGTACTCGTCGAGGTTCCGCGCGGACTGAAGGAATTCTGTACGTTGCGCCGCACAGGAGCCGATCGCTCCGTCGTTCACCTCGGGCGCCCAGAGGTCACTGAGCTTCTGGTCGCGCTGGAGACGCCAGACGGCGGTCGAGTCGGCCAGGTAGCGGATCACGATCGAGCGACGCCCTTCTCCGCCGAGTGGCGCTGCCAGAATCCGTCCTCGTCCCATTGCTGGGCCAGTTCCAGATAGCGCAGCCGGGCCTCCGTGCGGCGCCGCCGCTCGGCGTACTCGCGCAATGCCAGGTTGACCATCTCTTTCTTGGTCTTGGCACCGGACAGCCGCATCGCCTCGGCAAGCGCTTCGTCGTCTATGTCGATCTGCGTCGCGGACATGGCACACCTCCATCGGATCTCCTGCATACAAAGGTAGCCCATGCTTCATACATTCGGGAGACGGCTTCTGGGGGCGCTGCGGAACGGAAAGCTGTGGCCCGACGGGAGCCTGCGGCCCGCGCTGGTGGATCTGCTCGGGGCCGGGGCCGTCATCGCCGCGTTGCGCGAACTCGTGGGGGACACGCTCTCGCCCGAAGCTGCCGTGGCGGCGCGGGCGTTCCGGCTGGTGGAGGACGTCTCAGCTGGGGTGGCCGGATGCGTCTCCGGGCGGGAGCCGATCGAGGCGGGGTTCCCCGAGGACGTCCTGATCGCTACCGAAGTGGACGTCTCGACGGCCGGCGCGTTCACCGGCGTACGTACCCCTTAACCCGGTCGCATGCCCCGTACACCCACCGCTAGCGTGCCCTGCATGACGACCACCGACGCCGACGGCTCCCGGGCCGCCCACCCCCGTTTCGCCGAGGCCCTGCGGGAACTGGGTCTGGAGGAACTGACCGCGGGGATCCGCCGCTTCCCGGACGCCACCCGTACCGCCGCCGAGGCCGCCGCGGCGATCGGGTGCGAGCTCAGCCAGATCTGCAAGTCGCTGATCTTCGCGGCGGACGGGGTGCCCGTGCTGGTGCTGATGGACGGGGCGTCCCGCGTCGACGTCGAACTGGTCCGGCGGGAACTCGGCGTCGAGAAGGTCACCCGGGCCAAGGCCGATGTCGTACGGGAGACGACCGGGTATGCCATCGGGGGCGTGCCGCCCTTCGGGCACCGTACGAAGACCCGGGTGCTGGCCGATCGTTCGCTGCTCGACCATGACGTCGTGTGGGCCGCCGCCGGCGATCCGCACGCCGTGTTCCCCATCGCGCCGGGGGACCTGATCGCCCACGCGGGCGCCACTCTCGTGGACGTGCGCGAGCGCACCCCGTGACGCCGCTCGTCACGGCGGCCGTTCTCCTCGCCGCGGTCACGCACGCCGGCTGGAACGCCATCGCCCACCGGATCACCGACAAGCTGGTCGGGTTCACGCTGATCTCGGGTGGGGGGATGCTCATCGGGCTGGCGATCATCCCGTTCGCTGCGGTTCCGGCGGCGGGCGCGTGGCCGTATCTGCTAGTCTCGTGCTGCATCCACATCGCCTACTACGCGCTGCTGATGAAGTCCTTCCGGCTCGGGGACTTCGGGCAGGCCTATCCGATCGCGCGCGGCACCGCACCGCTGGTCGTGACCGTGCTGGCCGCCCTCTTCGCGCACGAGGTCCCGGACGGGTGGGCCGCCGCCGGAATCGCCCTGTCCTGCGCGGGACTCACCGGCGTCGCCCTGTGGGGGCTGCGCGGCCGCCGGCCCGACTGGTCGGCGATCGGCGCCGCGTTGGCGACCGGGCTGACCATCGCCGCGTACACGGTCGTCGACGGGCTCGGCGTGCGCGCCTCCGGCTCCTCGCTCGGGTACATCGCCTGGCTGATGGCGGTGCAGGGGGTCGTGATCCCGGCCCACGCCCTGTCGCGGTGGCGCGGTCGGATCGTCGGCGTACTACGGCCGTTCGCCGGGGTCGGGCTCCTCGGCGCCGCCCTCTCCGTGACCGCGTACGGACTCGTCCTGTGGGCCCAGACCAAGGCCGAACTCGCCCCCGTGGCCGCCCTGCGCGAATCCTCGATCATCGTCGGCGCTGCCATCGGCGCCGTGTTCTTCAAGGAACGGTTCGGAGCGCCGAGGATCGTCGCGGCGGGGCTGCTGGTCGCGGGCATCGGGCTGATGCTGCACGCCGGTTAGCCGTCCGTCCCGGAGGTCTCTCCCCAGCGCCGCCCAAGTCGCGTCCGACGCCGACCAGTTGTTTGCACTTTCGCCGATGCGCGAGGAGGGACGCGAGGGACTCCATGCGCCGAAACGACGTGCCCGGCGCCTACTGCCGTCGCCGGCGTCCGACGGCTGACGCCCTGGTCCGGCCGGGGCGCGCCCGCCCCGGCCGGAACCCGGTGCCTGTGCGGGGACCACGGCCCGTGCATCGGCGTTCCGGGAGGAGCACCCTGGAAGCAGAGGTTTTTCCGGAGGTGACCGTGATGACGCACACCGCTGTGGGATGGCACATCGAGCTGGAGTTCCGGGAGGACGAACGGCACACGGAGGCGGTCGCGCTGGTCCGCCTGCCCGACGGGACCGAGGTACGGGCGCACGGACACGCCAGCCGCCACCGCAGCGACCCCGATCAGCCGCGGGTCGGCGAGGAGGTCGCGGGGGCGCGGGCGCTGAACGAACTCGCGATGCAGCTGCTGACCAAGGCGCACGACGAGATCGACGAGGTGTCCGGGCGGAGGTCCCACTCGATCAACGTCTGAGCCGTATCAGCCCCTACAGGGCCGCCCGCACCGCCCTGACCAGCGCCTGTGCCCTCGGATCCGCCGTGACCGTCTTGCGGAAGCCGTTGGTGACATAGCCGAAGGCGATACCCGTCTCCGGGTCGGCGAAGCCGAGGGAGCCGCCGCGGCCGGGGTGCCCGAAGGAGCCCGCGCCGAGGAACGGCGACGCGCTGCCGTGCAGCATGTGGCCAAGACCGAACCGGGTGTTCACGACCAGCACGCGGTCGGGGCCCGCCGACTCCTCGGTGCGGGCGAGGTCGACCGTGGCCGGGTCGAAGAGCCGCACCCCGTCGACCTCGCCGACCATCGCCGCGTAGATCCGGGCCAGCCCGTCGGCCGTCGCGATCCCGTTGGTCGCGGGCAGGGCGCTCGCCCGGTACGCCGGTGCGTTCTGGTCGGGGAACGGGGTGATCGCGGCGAAGGCGCGGCGGGTGAGGGAGCCGGGATCGTCGTAGGCCTCGGTGACGGACCGCTTGGGACGGGCGCGCAGGGCGCCGGTGGGCTCCGGTGCCTCGATACGGCCCACCCGGCCCGTCCGCCCGGCCGCCTCCTCTTCCTGCGGCAGCCCGAGCCAGAACTCGGCCCCGAGCGGCCCGGCGATCTCCCGCGCGATCCACTCACCGGCCCCGAGCCCGGTCACCCGTCGCACCAGCTCGTCCAGCATCCAGCCGTACGTCAGCGCGTGGTACCCGTGGTCCGTGCCGGGCTCCCAGACGGGCGCCTGCGCCGCGACCGCCTCGGGTCCCTTCAGCGGGTCCAGGGCCTGTTCGGGGGTGAGCGGACGGTCGATCACCGGCAGCCCGGCCCGGTGGTTCAGGACATGCCGGACCAGCACCCGCTCCTTGCCGCGCGCCTTGAACTCGGGCCAGTACTCCGCCACCGGCGCGTCCAGATCCAGCTCCCCACGCTGATGCAGCAGCAGGGGTACGGCGGCGGCGACGCCCTTGGTCGCCGAGCGCACGACCTGCGCGGTGCCGTGCCGCCAGGGCTCGGTGCCGTCGATGTCCCTGGTGCCGGCCCACAGGTCGACGACCTTGCGCCCGTCCCGGTACACGGCGACCGCCGCGCCCCGGTCCCCGAGCGCCTCGAAGTTCCGCGCGAACACGTCCCTGACCGGCTCGAAGCCCTCGGCGACTGTGCCGTTCACGTCCACGTCCGTGCTCCTCCTGCTGTCGCTCGCTGCCTCTCTCAGCCAAGCAGAATCGTCACGTCGATGTTCCCGCGGGTCGCGTTCGAGTAGGGGCAGACCTCGTGGGCGGCGTCCACCAGCTTCGCCGCGAGGCCCGGGTCGAGGATCGGGAGGGAGACGCTCAGGGCGACCGCGAGGCCGTAACCGTGGTGCTTGTTGGGGCCGATGCCGACCTTGGCGGCGACCGTGGAACCGCTCAGGTCGTAGCCCTCGCGGTTGCCGACGAGGATCAGCGCGTTGTGGAAGCAGGAGCTGTACCCGGCGGCGAACAGCTGCTCCGGGTTGGTGCCGTTGCCGTCCCCGCCGAGCGCCGGGGGCATCGCGACCTTCAGCTCGATCTGGCCGTCCTGGCTGGTGACAAAGCCGTCCCGGCCGCCGTGGGCGGTGGCCTCGGCGACGTACATGATCTTCGTCGGCCGGGTGTCGACGACGGTTTCCTCAAGCATGGCTGGTCTCCCCCCGGAGAAGTGCGCGCAAGTACATCGTGCACAAGGTACCGGCCGGTAGGTCAGTACCGGGTTACCAGGGGGTAGTGACTTGGGGTAACAGGAGGTCAGTGGGGGCGCTCGATCGCCGCGTCCGCCCGTTGCGCGAGCCGCCGCAACTCCTCGCGCAACCGCGCGGCCTCCGTGCCGTCGAGAGCCGTCGCCGCGAGGAGAGCGCCCGGGAGGCAGGTCGCGCGCTCCCTGAGTTCCTCCGCGCGTCCCGTGCACGCCACGAGCACCGAGCGCTCGTCGGCCGTCGCGCGCTCCCGGCGCACCAGCCCCGCCGCCTCCAGCCGCTTCAGCAAGGGCGAGACGGTGCCGTAGTCGAGGCGCAGGGCGGTCGCCAGCTCCTTCACCGTCGTCTCGCCGCGTTCCCACAGCACCAGCAGCACGAGGTACTGCGGATAGGTGAGCCCGAGCTCGTCGAGGAGCGGCCGGTACGCGGCGGTCACCGCGCGCTGGGCCGCGTACAGCGCGAAGCACAACTGGTCGTCAAGGAGCAGTGAGCCGGCGTCCTCTTCGTTCGTCACGCGCCCATTGTCACGGACCGCGGATCGAATCCGAAGGGCAACTCGAGCCGGTGGGCGCGCATCAGCTCGTCGTCGGCGAGGAGCTCGGCGGTCTTCCCGTCCGCGGCGATCGTGCCCTCGCTCAGGATCAGCGAGCGCGGGCACAGCTCCAGCGCGTACGGCAGGTCGTGCGTGACCATCAGGACCGTCACGTCCAACGAGCGCAGGATGTCGGCGAGTTCGCGGCGGGAGGCCGGGTCGAGGTTGGAGGAGGGCTCGTCGAGGACGAGGATCTCCGGCTCCATCGCCAGCACGGTCGCCACCGCCACCCGGCGCCGCTGGCCAAAGGACAGGTGGTGCGGGGGCCGCTGCGCGAAGTCCGCCATGCCGACCCGCTCCAGAGCGGTACGCACGCGTGCCTCCAGCTCGGGCCCCTTGAGCCCGGCCGCCGCCGGACCGAACGCCACGTCCTCGCGCACGGTCGGCATGAAGAGCTGGTCGTCGGGGTCCTGGAAGACGATCCCGACCCGGCGCCGGATCTCGGCCATGTGCTGTTTGCCGACGGGCAGCCCGGCCACCTTCACCGTGCCCACCCCGCCGCTCAGGATGCCGTTGAGGTGCAGGACGAGGGTCGTCTTGCCGGCGCCGTTCGGGCCGAGCAGCGCGACCCGCTCGCCGCGCGCGATCGAGAAGTCCACGCCGAACAGGGCCTGGTGCCCGTCGGGGTAGGCGAACGCGAGGCCGGAGACCTCCAGGGAAGCAGTGCTCACAGGGCCCATCCCAACACGCAGACGACAAGGGCGGCGACGGGGAGCGCGAGGGCGTACGACCACTGCGCCCGGGACGCGGTCACCTCGTCGATGACCGGCATCGAACCGGCGTACCCCCGGCTGACCATGGCCAGGTGCACGCGCTCGCCGCGCTCGTAGGAGCGGATGAACAGCGCCCCGGCCGACTTCGCGAGGACGCCCCAGTGCTTGACGCCGCTCGCCTCGAACCCCCGCGACTCCCGCGCGATCCGCATCCGCCGCATCTCGTCGGTGATGACATCGCCGTAGCGGATCATGAAGGACGCGATCTGGACGAGGAGCGGCGGGAGCTTGAGCCGTTGCAGGCCGAGGAGCAGTTCGCGCAGTTCGGTGGTGGAGGCGAGGAGCACCGACGCGGCGACTCCCAGCGTGCCCTTGGCCAGCACGTTCCACGCGCCCCACAGGCCGCTGACGCTCAGGGACATCCCGAGCACCTCGACCCGCTCGCCCTCCGCGACGAACGGCATCAGCACCGCGAACGCCACGAACGGCACCTCGATCAGCAGCCGCTTCAGCAGGAAGCCGGCCGGCACGCGCGCGGCGTACGCGACGGCGCCCAGGAGGGCGGCGTACAGGCCGAACGCCCACATCGCCTCGCGCGGGGTCGAGACGACGACCACCACGAAGGCGAAGACCGCCGCGAGCTTGGTGTGCGGCGGCAGGGCGTGCACGGGCGAGTGCCCGTGCCGGTAGAGCTTGTGCGCTCCCCCACTACTAAACGTGTGGGAGGTACCCCCATCGGCGCCCATGTCAGACGCCCGTGCTCACGGGAGTGGTGTCGGCGCTGCGGCGCCGGCGGACCACCCAGAACACCGTGCTGCCCGCGACGACGGTGACGCCGACGCCGATCACGCCCGCCAGCCCCCCGGCCAGGCGGGCGTTTTCGACGTCCTTCACGCCGTAGTCGGCGAGCGGGGAGTTGGAGGTGGCGTGCTTCTCGGTCTTCGCGTCGATGCCCTTGTCGGCGGCGACCTTCTCCAGCCCGTCGGGGTTGGCGGAGGCGTAGAAGCTGACGAATCCGGCGAGGACCAGGGAGGTGACCAGGCCGGTGATCCACACCTTGCGGTGGGACCGGGCAGCGGTGACGGGCGCGGTGTCCGGTACGTCGACCAGCTCGCCGCCGACCCGCAGCTTGAGCTTCTGCTGGAGGCCGCGGGCGCCGTACACCAGGTCGGGGCGTACGGCGACGACGGCACCGACGGTCAGCGCGGTGATGACCGCCTCGCCGATGCCGATGAGGACGTGGACGCCGACCATCGCGGTGGCGACCTTGCCGATGGAGACGTCGGTGGTGCCGCCGATCGCGTAGATCAGAGTGAAGGCGACGGCCGCGGCGGGCACGGAGAGCACGGCGGCCACGAAGGAGGCGGCGGTGATCGAACCGCGCCTGCGCGGGAGCACCTTCACCAGCCCGCGGAAGACGGCGTACGCCACGACCGTGGTGACGACGGCCATGTCGGTGATGTTCACGCCGAGCGCGGTCAGGCCGCCGTCCGCGAAGAGGATGCCCTGCATGAGCAGGACCACGGACACACACAGGACCCCTGTGTACGGGCCCACGAGGATCGCTGCCAGCGCCCCGCCGAGCAGATGTCCGCTGGTCCCCGCGGCGACGGGGAAGTTCAGCATCTGCACGGCGAAGATGAACGCCGCGACCAGGCCCGCCAAGGGCGCGGTGCGTTCGTCCAGTTCACGGCGGGCACCGCGCAGGCTCACCGCGACGGCGGCCGCGGCGACCACGCCGGTCGCCGCCGAGATGGGGGCGTCTATGAATCCGTCAGGCACATGCACACTTCGATGATAGTGGCTTGTTGCGAACTCTTTGCAAGAGAGTCGTGCGACGAACAGCAAGTCGCAAGCTTTCGGCTCAGGGGGCGGAACACAGGAAATGTGCGACGCTGGGGAATGAATGGATGCACAGCTTCCGCACAGGTCACGCAGCGTGAGAGGGCCGTCACGATGTCTGTAGTCGAACAGTACGCGCGAGCCCATATCGTTTCGGACGTGGACATCGCGGAGGACGAGGCGGTCCCGGTGGTCCTGCGCTACGACCCGGAGACCGACCCCCGCTCGGTACGGATCGGTCTGCCGGGCACACACGAGTGGACCTTCTCGCGGGCACTCCTCGAGCAGGGCCTCAGGGCTCCGGTCGGCACCGGTGAGGTGCGGGTGTGGCCGTGCGGGCGGGTGCAGGCCGTGGTGGAGTTCCACTCGCCGCAAGGGGTGTCGGTGGTGCAGTTCGAGCAGAAGACCCTGCTCAGGTTCCTGCGGCGGACGTACATGGCCGCGGCACCCGTACGGGGCTAGCCGCCCATCTTCAGCAGGGCCGCCACGATCGGGCCCGCCGTGTCGCCGCCGTGGCCGCCCGCCTGGACGACGCCCGCGGCCGCGAGGTCGCCCCGGTACGCGGTGAACCAGCCGTTCGGCTTCTTCTGGCCGTCGACCTCCGCGGAGCCGGTCTTCGCGCCGACGTTGCCGTAGACCCCGGACATCGCCTCGGCCGCCGTGCCGTAGCCCGCCGTGTACGCCATCAGCTCACGCAGCTGCGACAGCGTGCCCGCGGACATCGTGCGCGAGGCGGTGGCCAGGGTGCGGTGGTCGACCGAGGGGGACACCAGGTAGGGCTGCTTGAAGGTGCCCGACTCGATGGTGGCGGAGACCGACGCCATGTTCAGCGGGTTCATCCGGACCGCGCCCTGGCCGATGAGCGAGGCCGCCTTCTGGGCCGCGCTCTGCACCGGCACCGAGCCGTCGAAGGACGGGACGCCGATGGCCCAGTTGTTCATGGACAGGCCGAAGACCTGCTGGGCCTGCTTGGTGAGGCTGTCGTTGTCCAGCTTGCCCGCCTGGCTGATGAAGGCGGTGTTGCAGGAGCGGGCGAAGCTCGCCTTGAAGGTGCCGCCCTTGATCTCGAACTTGTCGTCGTTCTGGAACTTCCAGCCGCCGTACGTGAAGTACTTGGGGCACGGGTGCGGCTTGTCCGGCGACGCGAGGTCCTTCTCGATGAGCAGCGAGGAGGTGATGACCTTCATCGTGGAGCCCGGCGCGAGGGAGCCCTGGAAGGCGGTGTTGAAGCCGTGGCCCGCGTTGGCCACCGCGAGGATCTCACCGGTCGAGGGGCGCAGGACCACGACGGAGGACTTGGCCTGCTTGGCGACCTGCGCCTCGGCCGCCGCCTGGAGCGTCGGGTTCAGAGTCGTCCTCACCGTGCCCGGGGTGCCCTTGCTGAGCTCCACCAGGGTCTTGTCGGAGGACTTGGAGCCCTTGCCGCGGATCACCCGCAGCTCGATGCCCGCCTTGCCGCCGGCCTTCTTGCCGTACTTCTCGCGCAGCCCGTCCAGCACCGTGCCCAGGGACGGGTACGTGGCCTCGGTGATCTCGCCGCCGTCCCGGTCGACCGCCTTGATCGGCGGGGTGCCGGACTCGCCGGTGACCAGGGTGTCGCCGTCCTTCAGGTCGGGGTGGACGACCGAGGCGGTCCAGGCGACCCGCGGCTTCCCGGTGGCGGTGTCGCGGACGACGGTCAGGGAACCGGCGTAGGTGAGCGGCTTGGTGAGGCCCTTGTACGACACCGTGCCCTTCACGGAGAAGGGCACCTTGTCGCCGGTGCGGGGGCCCGGGGTGAGGGTGACGCCGGTGATGTGGGCGTCCTTGGTGTAGCCGGTGAGGAGGGCGGTGGCGGCCGCGCTGTCGCTCGTCGAGGCGGCGGCCGCGCTCACCTTGCCCTGCTGCCAGGAGGTCAGGAAGGTCGTCGCGGTGGTGGTGACCTCGGTCGCCGACAGCGGGCCGGTCTTGACCTTCGGCTTGTGGTCCTCGGCCGACGTGGACGTGTTCTGCGTCCGGTCGTCGGCCGCCGCCCCGGCGCCGTACAGCGCGTAGACGCCGAAGCCGGCGCCGCCGACGACCACGGCGATCATCCCGCCGATCACGGCGGGCTTGGTCTTCCGTCGCTCGGCGACGCGCCTTCTGCTGCCCACGGCTTTCGTTTCCTCCGCCAGTTCCCAGGGTCCTCGTCGCCCTCATCCATCCCAACGACGGCAACAGCCTAGAGTCCCTGTCCGGACCGGGTGACGTCAGCCGGCGGCTCGTAGCACAGCTGCGACAATCGGGCCCGCCGCGTCGCCGCCGTGGCCGCCCTCCTCGGTCATGGCCGCCGCCGCCATGTCGTTGCGGAAACCGGTGAACCAGCTGTTGGACACCTGCTGTCCGTCGACCTCCGCGGAACCGGTCTTCGCGCCGATGTCCCCGCCGAGCCCCGCCATCGCCTTGGCCCCCGTGCCCTGGGTCGCGGTCAGCCGCATCATCTGCTTCAGCTGGGAGGCGGTGTTGTACGGCAGCCCCTTGGCGGTGGCCAGTTCGCGGTCGTCGAGCTTCGGCGAGACCAGGTAGGGCTGGCGGAAGGCGCCGGTGATCGCGGTGGCCGTCACCGAGGCCATGTTCAGCGGGTTCATCTGGACCTGGCCCTGGCCTATCGCGTTCGCCGCGCGGTCCGGACCGCTGACGGCGGGCACCTTGCCGTCGAAGGAGACGATGCCGGTCTTCCAGTCCTCGCCGATCCCGAAGCGGTTCTGGGCCTCCAGGGTCAGCGACTCGTCGGTGAGCGGCTTCTCGTCGATCAGCTTGATGAAGGCGGTGTTGCAGGACCGCATGAAGCTGTTGGCGAGCGAGGCGCCCTCGTTGGGCTGCATGCCCGTGAGGTTCTTGAAGGTCTGCCCCTGCCACACGGCGCTGTCCGGGCAGGGCGCGGGGCCGGTCATCGAGGTCACGCCGTTGTCGATGAGCATCGCGGCGGTGATGATCTTCATGGTGGAGCCGGGGGCCTTGGTGCCCTCGAAGGCCGCGTTGAAGGCGTCCGTACGGTTGTTGGCCACGGCCAGCACCTCACCGGTGCTGGGCTTGACGGCCACGACCGAGGACTGGCCGTACAGCTTGACGGCCTTCTCGGCGGCGGCCTGCGCGGTCGCGCTGAGCGTGGTCTCCAGCTTGCCCGCCCTGCCCTCGGCAAGGGTCAGCAGCGAGGTGTCGGGGCTCTGGTCCGGGTGCTTGATGACCAGCTCGATGCCGGGGGTGCCGCCGGCCTCGGTGCCGTACTTCTCGCGCAGGGCGTCCAGGACCGGGCCCAGCGACGGGTACTTCTCCTTGGTCAGCACCTTGCCGTTGCGGTCCACCGCCTCGATGGACGGGTTCGCGGACGCGCCGGTGACGAGCCGGTCGTCCCGCTGGAGCTTCGGGTACACCACGGAGGGCTGCCAGTCGACCAGCGCCTTCCCGGTGGTCACCCCGCGCACGACCGTCAGCTTGCTCCGGTACGCCAGCGGCTTGGACTTCCCGTCGTACGAAACGGTCGCCTTCACGCTGTACGGCACGGTGGCGCCGGTCGCCCTGCCGGGCGTGATCTGCACGTCACCGATGTGCGCGTCCGTCCCGTAGGCCGTCAGCAGCACCTCGGCCGCGGTGCTGTTGTTGGTCAACGCCGCCGCGCTCGCCGCGTTGCCCTTCTCCCACGCGGCGAAGAAGTCCTCGGAGGCCGCCTTGATCTCGTCGTCACCGGGCGGCCCGCTCCGCTTGGCGTCCCCGACCCCGCCGCTCCCGTCGTCGCTCAACGCCGACACGAAGTTGTACGCCCCGTATCCGGCCCCGCCGACCATCACGGCGAACACCGTGCTGACGACAGCGACCTTCACCCCCTTGGCCATGGTGTGGCCCCCTCCCCGATTCCCCGTTGTTGGGGGAACTCTAAGCGGGAGGTGTGACAGGCGGGGTGGGAGTTTCTTGATTCGTCGAAGCAGGTGCTCAATCACACATGTGAACGCCGGGGCTCTAGACCCACGTGTCCAGCCACATCCGCGACCGCCAGTCGTCGATCGGGATGCTCGTGCCGGTGTACAGGGGCCAGAAGTAGATGAAGTTCCAGGCGATCAGGAGGACCAGGACTCCGGCCGCTGTGGCGCCTGCCACGCGGCGGGTGTCGGAGGCGCGTGGCGGGCCGACGAGGGCGCCGATGAGCATCGCGACGGCCAGACAGAGGAAGGGGAGGAAGACGATCGTGTAGAAGAAGAAGATCGTGCGTTCCTGGTAGTTGAACCAGGGGAGGTAGCCGGCCGCGATCCCGCAGGCGATGGCGCCGGCGCGCCAGTCGCGGCGGAAGAACCAGCGCCACAGGACGTAGAGGATCGCGAAGCAGGCGGCCCACCAGAGGAGGGGCGTGCCGATGGCCAGGACCTCGCGCGCGCACTTCTCGCCCGCGTCGGCCGGGCAGCCGTCGGTGCCGGGCGTGGGGGACTCGTAGAAGTACGAGACCGGCCGGGCGTCGACGATCCAGCTCCACGGGTTGGACATGTACGTGTGCGGCGAGGACAGGCCGACGTTGAACTTGTAGACCTCGTGCTCGTAGTGGATCAGGCTGCGCCACCAGTCGGGCAGGAAGGTCCAGCTGCCGCCCTTGCCGTCGGTCGCCGCCCAGTTGCGGTAGTAGCCGCCGGTGCCGTCCGCGGGGGAGAGGATCCAGCCGATCCACGAGGTGACGTAGGTGATGACCGCGACCGGCACCATGGCCAGGAACGCGATGCCGAGGTCGTACTTGAGGACCGCCTCGTAGGGGCGGCGGGCTCCCGCGACCTTGCGCGCGCCGACGTCCCACAGCACCGTCATGATGCCGAACGCGATGAGGAAGAACAGTCCGTTCCACTTGGTGCCCATGGCCAGGCCCAGCAGCAGGCCCGCCAGCCAGCGGTAGGGGCGCCAACCGAGGCGCAGGGTGTCCGCGATGTGTGCGTCGGGGCGCACGAGACCGTAGCCGTCGACCGGCAGCGCGGCCGCGAGCTTCTCCCGGGCCCGGTCGCGGTCGATGACCAGGCAGGCGAACGCGGCCAGCACGAAGAACATCAGCACACCGTCGAGCAGCGCGGTCCGCGCCATCACGAAGGCCAGGCCGTCCACGGTCATCAGCGCGCCCGCCAGGCAGCCGAGGAACGTGGAGCGGAAGATGCGGCGGCCCACCCGGCACACGATCAGCACCGACAGCGTCCCGAGCAGCGCCGTCATGAACCGCCAGCCGAACGGGTCGAACCCGAACATCAGCTCGCCGAGCCCGATGACGTACTTGCCGACCGGCGGATGCACCACATAGGCGGCGTCCGTCGGCAGCGCCACGTGCCCGTTCGAGGACAGGATCTGACTGTCGACGTTCTTGCCCCAGCTGAGCTCGAAGCCGCGGTGGACGAGCGCCCACGCGTCCTTCGCGTAGTACGTCTCGTCGAATATCACCTTCTTCGGGCTGCCCAGGTTCCAGAACCGCATCAGCCCCGCCACCAGCGTCACCAGCAGCGGCCCCAGCCAGCCCGACCAGCGCGTGACCCGCTCGGCGAGCGCCCCGGGCACGCCCAGGACCTGCCACATCCGTGGACTGGGCGCGACGAACGGCGGCACCAGGCGCTCGCGCACGTCGCTTCTGGCCTCGGGCGTGTAGCCGAAACGGCGCAGCCTCTGCTGCCACGACGGCCGCCGGTCCTGGGGGGCCTGGTCCTGCCGGGTGTCCGTGGAGGATGCGGTACTGGTCACCGCGCCATCGTAAGGAACGGCGCTGTGTGAGTCCCGTGCATGGGCGGATGCGTCCGGTTCGGGGCGCGGCTGGGAGGATGGGGACGTGACTGGAACCCTTGTCCTGGCAGGCACCCCCATCGGCGACATCGCGGACGCCCCTCCCCGGCTCGCGGCGGAACTGGCCGGGGCCGACGTGGTCGCGGCCGAGGACACCCGGCGGCTGCGGCGGCTGACCCAGGGCCTCGGCGTGACGCCCAAGGGGCGGATCGTGTCGTACTTCGAGGGCAACGAGGCCGCCCGTACGCCCGAACTCGTCGAGGAACTCCTCGGCGGCGCGCGCGTCTTGCTCGTCACCGACGCCGGGATGCCCTCGGTGTCCGACCCCGGGTACCGGCTGGTCGCCGCGGCCGTGGAGAAGGACGTCCGGGTCACCGCCGTACCGGGACCGTCCGCGGTGCTCACCGCGCTCGCGCTGTCCGGGCTGCCCGTTGACCGGTTCTGCTTCGAGGGGTTCCTGCCGCGCAAGGGCGGCGAGCGGCTGTCGCGGCTGCGGGAGGTCGCCGAGGAGCGGCGCACCCTGGTCTACTTCGAGGCGCCCCACCGGCTCGACGACACCCTCGCCGCCATGGCCGAGGTGTTCGGGGCGGAGCGGCGGGCGGCGGTGTGCCGGGAGCTGACCAAGACGTACGAGGAGGTCAAGCGGGGTGCGCTGGGTGCGCTCGCCGAGTGGGCCGCCGAGGGGGTCCGCGGGGAGATCACCGTCGTCGTGGAGGGGGCGCCCGAGAAGGGGGTCGGGGAGATCGACGACGTGGAGCTGGTGCGCAGGGTGCGGGTGCGGGAGGAGGCGGGGGAGCGCCGCAAGGAGGCGATCGCCGCGGTGGCCGTCGAGGCCCAAGTGCCCAAGCGGGTTGTTTTCGATGCGGTCGTCGCGGCGAAGAACGCCACGGCCTGACGTCCTTCATGAGGTGGGTCACACCCCCTCTGAGCAGGGCGCATGACTTCTGAGCGTGCGCCCCATGTGCGGGCAAAGCGACGTCTCGGAATGCAAAGCTCCGCGCCGCCCGGCGGGCCGGTTTGGCAAGGAAGGTCCAAATCGGCTCCAACAGTCGACAGGCCTGTCGCCATCGTGTCCCGGGAGGCGTCCACTGGGGTGAGGGACGTACCCGTCCTTCGAACCAGCGGACACACAGGAGCTGGCATGAGCGAGATCGCAGGGCACCCCGGTGCGACAGCTGTCGTCAACGAGTCCTACTCCTTCGCCTGCATGCGCTGCGGGCACGGATGGGAGCAGTCGTACGAGATAGAGCACCACGTCGACGGCGACGGCCGGGAGTTCGTGCAGTACGTGGTGGACGGACGGGTCGTGCCCTCTCCGCTCTCCAGGCCCACGTGCGCGAACTGCGACCACCACGTCGTACGGATCATGCGGCCCGGCCGGGTCGCCTCCGCCCGTGACGCGGCGCACGGTCAGCACCGCACGCCGCCCGCCGGGCCCGTGGAGGCGCCGGCGGCCGGGGACACCGCACCGGGGCCGGGCGCAGAGCACCACTGGCACCTGGCCGACCTGCTGCACGTCTTCCAGCGCAAGGCGAGCTGACCGCTCCACCATCCGGGTGGGCATGCCCCTTTCGTAGGATCGGGGCATGCCTTCGAACAGCCCCCGCGAGAAGAACGCGGCCCCGCCGCTCCCGGAGCCCCTGCGGGTGCCGGTCGCCGACTCCCACACCCACCTGGACATGCAGGACGGGACGGTGGAGGAGGGGCTCGCTAAAGCCGCGTCGGTCGGGGTGACCACGGTCGTCCAGGTCGGCTGCGACGTCCGCGGCTCGCAGTGGGCGGCCGAGACGGCGGGCCGGTACGACGCCGTCCACGCCACCGTCGCCCTGCACCCCAACGAGGCGCCCCGGATCGTGCACGGCGACCCCGACGGCTGGTCGCGGCAGGGCGCGCGGCAGGCGGGGGGCACACCAGCGCTGGACGAGGCGCTCGCGGAGATCGACCGCCTGGCCGCACTCCCGCAGGTCAGGGGCGTCGGCGAAACGGGCCTTGATTACTTCCGCACCGGGCCCGAGGGCAAGGAGGCGCAGGAGGCGTCCTTCCGCGCCCACATCGAGATGGCCAAGCGGCACGGCAAGGCCCTCGTCATCCACGACCGCGACGCCCACACGGACGTCCTGCGCGTGCTGAAGGAGGAGGGCGCTCCCGAGCGCACCGTCTTCCACTGCTACTCCGGGGACGCCGAGATGGCGGAGATCTGCGCCGCCGCCGGATACTTCATGTCCTTCGCCGGCAACGTCACCTTCAAGAACGCCCAGAACCTGCGGGACGCGGTGGCCGTGGCCCCGCTGGAACTCCTCCTCGTGGAGACGGACGCGCCCTTCCTGACCCCGGCGCCGTACCGCGGACGGCCCAACGCCCCCTATCTCATTCCGGTCACGGTGCGCGCCATGGCCGCCGTGCGCGGTATCGACGAGGACGCGTTGGCCACGGCACTCGCCGCCAACACCGCACGCGCCTTCGGGTACTGACACCCTCGAACGTAACTCCGGGTAGCCGAGTCGCTTTGGAGAGTGACGATCGCTCCGCTAGGTTCTGTGGGCCCGATCCGGACCCCTGGAGCGTGTCGTCGTGAGCAACTCGCAGTACGAGACGTACAAGGCCTACGAGACGTACGGCCCGACCGAGCCGTACCAGCCCTCGGCGTACGGCGGTCCCGCCGCGCCGCCCGCCGGCCCGGACACCGCGCAGACGCTCGACTACGGCGTGTACGGGGCGCCGGACATGGCCCGCACGCGGCCCTACGAGGACACCTACCGTGCCGCGTACGAGATGCCGGAGCCACCCCTCCCGCGCCAGGCCGCGGTGGGCCGTCGAGCCGCGCGCCGGCACAGGACGCGGTACGCGCAGCGGCCGGACAGCGCGATGCGCCGACTGCTTCCGCAGGCGCTGGTCGTCGCCTTCCTAGCCGGCGGCACTACGGCGTTCGTCGCCAAGGACAAGGCGATCGAGCTCACCGTCGACGGCAGGCCGCGCACCCTGCACACCTTCGCGGACGACGTGGGCGAACTGCTCGCCGAGGAGGGCGTCGCGGTCGGGGCGCACGACGTGGTCGCGCCCGCACCCGGTGAGCAACTCGCCGGCGAGGACGAGGTCGCGGTGCGCTACGGGCGTCCCCTGCGGCTCACCCTCGACGGGCACCCGCGTGAGGTGTGGACCACGGCACGGACGGTGGACGGGGCGCTCGAACAGCTCGGGGTGCGCGCGGAGGGCGCGTACGTGTCCACCTCGCGCTCCCGGCGGATCGGGCGGGAAGGGCTCGCGCTGGACGTGCGGACCGAGCGCACCGTGACGATCATGGCCGACGGCCGGGCACGGACGATCCGGACGAACGCGGCGACCGTGGCGGAGGCCGTCGAGGAGGCCGGGGTCACGCTGAAGGGGATGGACACCACCTCGGTGGCGCCGGGGAGCTTCCCCCGCGAGGGGCAGACCGTCACGGTGCTGCGGATCACCGGGAGCAGGGAAGTGCGCGAGGAGCAGATCCCCTTCCGGGAGCGGCGGAGCGAGGACGCCTCCCTCTTCAGGGGCACGGAGGTCGTGGAGCAGGCGGGCGTGCCGGGGGTGCGGCGGGTCACGTACTCCCTGCGGACCGTCAACGGCGTGAAGCAGAAGCCGCGCCGGATCAGGGCCCAGGTGGTGCGGGAACCCCGGACGCAGGTGGTCAGGGTGGGCACGAAGCCGATGCCGACGTCCGTGCGGGGCGCGGACCACCTGAACTGGCAGGGCCTGGCGCACTGCGAGTCCGGGGGCCGCCCGAACGCGGTGGACCCCTCGGGAACGTACGGCGGGCTGTACCAGTTCGACACGAGGACCTGGCAGGCGCTCGGGGGCTCCGGCCGCCCCCAGGACGCGCCCGCGGCGGAGCAGACGCTCCGCGCGAAGAAGCTGTACGTACGGCAGGGGGCGAGCCCTTGGCCGCATTGCGGGGCTCGGTTGCACGGATAGGCGGGCGGGACCGACCCCACCGGCCCGCAGCTAGGCTGTCCACGTGAGCAGCCCCTCTCCAGACTCCCTCCTCGGCCCCGCCGACATCCGCGAACTCGCGGCCGCGCTCGGCGTACGCCCCACCAAGCAGCGCGGCCAGAACTTCGTGATCGACGCGAACACGGTCCGCAGGATCGTGCGGACCGCCGACGTCCGGGACGACGACGTGGTCGTGGAGGTCGGTCCGGGCCTCGGCTCGCTCACCCTCGCGCTCCTGGAAGCCGCCGCCCACGTCACCGCCGTCGAGATCGACGACGTCCTCGCGTCCGCGCTCCCCGCCACCGTCGCCGCCCGCATGCCCGACCGTGCGGAGCACTTCGCCCTCGTGCACGCCGACGCCATGCACGTCACCGAGTTGCCGGGCCCCGCGCCCACCGCACTTGTCGCGAACCTGCCGTACAACGTCGCCGTACCCGTGCTGCTGCACATGCTCGACACCTTCCCGAGCATCGAGCGCACCCTCGTCATGGTCCAGGCGGAGGTCGCCGACCGGCTCGCCGCACCGCCCGGTTCGAAGGTGTACGGCGTCCCGTCCGTGAAGGCCAACTGGTACGCCGAGGTCAAGCGGGCCGGGTCGATCGGCCGCACCGTGTTCTGGCCCGCGCCGAACGTCGACAGCGGCCTCGTCGCGCTGACCCGCAGGACCGAGCCGATCAAGACGACCGCGTCCAAGCGCGAGGTGTTCGCCGTCGTCGACGCCGCCTTCGCCCAGCGCCGCAAGACTTTGCGGGCCGCACTCGCCGGGTGGGCGGGGTCGGCCGCGGCCGCCGAGAGCGCCCTCGTGGCGGCCGGGGTCTCGCCCCAGGCCCGCGGGGAGTCGCTCACCGTCGAGGAGTTCGCACGGATCGCAGAGCACGCAGAGAACAAGGAGCCGGTCCAGCAGTGAGCGTCACCGTCCGCGTCCCCGCCAAGGTCAACGTCCAGCTCGCGGTGGGCGCCGCCCGCCCCGACGGCTTCCACGACCTGGCCAACGTCTTCCTCGCGGTCGGCCTCCACGACGAGGTGACCGTGACGCCCGCCGACGAGCTCCGCGTCACCTGCGAGGGCCCCGACGCCGCCCAGGTCCCCCTCGACCGTACGAATCTGGCGGCCCGCGCGGCGATCGCCCTCGCGGAGCGCCGCGGACTCGACCCCGCCGTGCACGTCCACATCGCCAAGGACATCCCCGTCGCCGGCGGCATGGCGGGCGGCAGCGCGGACGGCGCCGGCGCGCTGCTGGCCTGCGACGCGCTGTGGGGGACGGGCGCCTCCCGTGAGGAACTGCTCGAGATCTGCGCCGAGTTGGGCAGTGACGTGCCGTTCAGCCTGGTGGGCGGGGCCGCGCTCGGGACGGGACGCGGGGAGAAGCTCAGGACGCTGGAGGTCGGCGGCAGCTTCTCGTGGGTCTTCGCCGTTGCGGAACGCGGACTGTCGACCCCGGCCGTCTTCCGGGAGTTCGACCGGCTCACCGAGGGCCTCGACGTCCCCGCGCCCGTCGCCTCCGAGGCGCTGCTCGACGCGCTGGCCACAGGCGACCCGGAGGCGCTCGCCGCCGCCGTCTCCAACGACCTCCAGCCCGCCGCCCTCTCGCTCTTCCCGGAACTCTCCGACACCCTCGCGGCCGGCAGCGCCGCGGGCGCCCTCGCCGGGCTCGTCTCGGGGTCGGGCCCCACCACGGCGTTCCTCGCCCGCGACGCCGGGTCCGCGGCGAAGATCGCGGACGCACTGCGCGCCTCCGGCACGTGCCGGGCGGTGCGTACGGCGTCGGGGCCGGTGCCGGGTGCGACGGTGATGGGGCCCTAGCGGTCGGACTACCCTGGAGGGTCGATCGATCCCCCTGGGCAGGAGAGAAATGGCCGTCAATCTGGTCAATGTCGAGAACGTCAGCAAGGTGTACGGCACCCGTGCCCTGCTGGACGGTGTCTCGCTCGGCGTCTCCGAGGGCGATCGCATCGGCGTCGTGGGCCGCAACGGCGACGGCAAGACCACCCTGATCCGTATGCTCGCCAAGCTGGAGGACGCCGACACCGGACGCGTCACGCACTCCGGCGGACTGCGCCTCGGGGTGCTCACCCAGCACGACTCCCTCGACCCGGCCGCCACCGTGCGGCACGAGGTCATCCGGGACATGGCCGACCACGAGTGGGCCGGCAACGCCAAGATCCGCGACGTGCTGACCGGGCTGTTCGGCGGGCTCGACCTGCCCGGCTTCCCGCAGGGCCTCGACACCGTCATCGCGCCGCTCTCCGGTGGCGAGCGCCGCCGTATCGCCCTCGCCAAGCTGCTCATCGAGGAACAGGACCTGGTCGTCCTCGACGAGCCCACCAACCACCTCGACGTCGAGGGCATCTCCTGGCTGGCCAAGCACCTGCGCGAGCGCCGGTCCGCGCTCGTGTGCGTCACCCACGACCGGTGGTTCCTCGACCAGGTCTGCACGCGGATGTGGGACGTGCAGAAGGGCGACGTCTTCGAGTACGAGGGCGGGTACTCCGACTACGTCTTCGCGCGTGCCGAGCGCGAGCGGATCGCCGCCACCGAGGAGACCAAGCGGCAGAACCTCGTCCGCAAGGAGCTGGCCTGGCTCCGGCGCGGCGCCCCCGCGCGGACGTCCAAGCCGCGCTTTCGGGTCGAGGCCGCCAACGAGCTCATCGCCGACGTGCCGCCGCCGCGGGACAGCAGCGAGCTGATGAAGTTCGCCTCGTCGCGGCTGGGCAAGACGGTCTTCGAGCTGGAGGACGTGACCGTCCAGGCCGGCCCGAAGGTGCTGCTGAAGCATGTGACGTGGCAGCTCGGTCCGGGTGACCGGATCGGCCTCGTCGGGGTCAACGGCGCCGGCAAGACGTCCCTGCTGCGCGCCATGGCCGAGGCCGCGCGCACCGAGGGCGAGACCCAGCCGGTGGGCGGACGGGTCGTGGTCGGCAGGACCGTCAAGCTCGCCTATCTGTCGCAGGAGGTCGCGGAGCTCGACCCCGCGCTGCGGGTGCTGGAGGCCGTCCAGCAGGTGCGGGAGCGCGTCGACCTCGGCAAGGGGCGCGAGATGACCGCCGGGCAACTCTGCGAGACCTTTGGCTTCAACAAGGAGAAGCAGTGGACGCCGGTCGGGGATCTGTCCGGTGGTGAGCGGCGGCGGTTGCAGCTGCTGCGGTTGCTGATGGACGAGCCCAACGTCCTCTTCCTCGACGAGCCCACGAACGACCTCGACATCGAGACGCTGACGCAGCTGGAGGACGTCCTCGACGGGTGGCCCGGCTCGATGGTCGTCATCTCCCACGACCGGTTCTTCGTCGAGCGGACCACCGACCGGGTCTTCGCGCTGCTCGGGGACGCGACGCTGCGGATGCTGCCGCGGGGCATCGACGAGTACCTGGAGCGACGGCAGCGGATGGAGGAGGCCGCCGCCGCCTCGGCGCCCGTCGTGGAGAAGCCCGCCGCCGAGAGGAGCTCCGCCGATCAGCGGGCCGCCAAGAAGGAGCTCCAGAAGATCGAGCGGCAGCTCGACAAGATCTCCGAGAAGGAGACGAAGCTGCACGCCCGGATCGCCGACGACGCCACCGACTTCGCCAAGGTGGCCTCCCTCGACGCCGAACTCCGGGACCTCGCCGGGGAGCGGGAGGAGCTGGAGCTGCGGTGGCTGGAGCTCGCCGAGGACGCCTGAGGTCTCTCGTGAGGGTCTTTCAAGAGCGAATGAGGCGAAACCCAGAAATTCCATCGATCCGGGGCACTTCTCGCCGGTAGGGGAAGCGCAACGTCGAACAAGCGTGTAGCTTCCGGGGGCATGAAGGGCGGGGGAGCCGGGTGGGGACCCCTGTCCGGGGGGATCGGTGGGCATCCATAGTGGGGCATTCACGCGGATCCATGGGGGGACTGGGGGGTTGCTCGATGGGAGTTCGGCTCATGGTGGTCGACGACCACCGATTGCTCGCCGAGGCGCTGGCCTCGGCTCTGAAACTGCGCGGGCACCGGGTGCTCGCGGCGGCGGCACCTGCCGCGGGGGCGGCGGAGCTGGTGATCAGCCGGGCGCCCGAGGTGTGCCTGCTGGGGACGGCCACGCCGGCCGAGCCGGGGATGTTCGACCCGGTCGTGAAGATCAAGCGGGAGCGGCCGCAGGTGGCGGTGCTGGTGCTGGGACCGGTGCCGAGTCCTCGCGGGATCGCCGCCGCGTTCGCCGCGGGGGCCTCCGGCTATGTGCGGCACGACGAGCGCATCGAGGGGGTCGAGCGGGCGATCATGAAGGCTCGTGCGGGGGAGGCGGCGGTTGCTCCGCAGTTGCTCCAGGGCGCGTTCAGTGAGCTGTTGAACCCAGCGGCCCAGCCGGACGACGAAGGGCAGCGGTTGCTCCAGATGCTGACGCCTCGCGAGGTGGAGGTGCTGGTCCGGGTGGCCGACGGGGAGGACACGCGGCTGATCGCGGCGGGGATGGGGATTGCGCCGTCCACCGCCCGGACGCATGTGCAGCGGGTGCTGATGAAGCTGGGGGTGGGTTCTCGGTTGGAGGCGGCGGCGTTGGCTGCGCGGACGGGGTTGCTGGATCGGGCGGGGCCTGTGCCTCAGCCTCAGCCTCCGGCGGTGGGGCCGGGGTAGGTGGTCGGGTGTCTGCGGGCCGGTGGGGGCGGGCGTTTTGCGCAGTTCCCCGCGCCCCTGATGCCTGCGGCGGCCTGGTTCGGCTTCGGTGGGGGCTTGTGTAGCGCGTGCGGTTCGGTGGGTGGGTCGGGGCCGGGGTGGGGGGTGTCCGTCCTCGGTCCGGCGGTTGCTGTTCCTTGAGCAGGGCTCGGTGACGGACGCCGGCCGCTGCGGGCGGACACCCCCCACCCCGTCCCCTGCGCGCCGTACGCGACTGACGGCCCGTCGTAGTGCGCGAGGGGTGACAAACGGTCCGCCGGTGGCGCGCGAGGTAGCGAACGGCCCGTCCTGGCGCAGGTGACTGCAACCCCCTAGGGGCGCGGGGAACTGCGCGGCCAGCCACGACGGACCCGCACTCGCCCCACAAGCCCACCCGGCACCCTCTACTCCTCAGGTGTCTCCCGCTGCGGCGGTGCCACCGGCTTCAGTTTCTGCCAGATCAGGAAGAAGATGCCGAGGATCAGCATGCCGAGGCCGGTCCAGAGGTTGATGTTGACGCCCTCGGCCTTGTCGAGGGTGGCGTCGGACGGGTTGATCCCGGCGATCGTGACGATGATGCCGTAGAGGACGAACAGGCCGCCGATGATGCGGCGCAGGTCGAAGATGCGGGCAGCCGTCGCAGACTCGGCCTGGAGTTCGGAGACTTCCCGCTGGACGTCGTGTTCGGACATGGTCTCAATCCTCCGGGATCAGAACGAGAACGGGATGTAGCAGGCGGCCGCCAGTACCACCGCACCCCAGCCCAGCAGGGCCGGCCTGCGGTACCAGGCGTCGTCGCCGACGGCGGGGGGCTCGGACATGCCGGGGGACGTCGTGCCGTAGACGAGGCCCTGGAGTTCCCCGGCGGGCTTGGGGGCCGTGAAGAGGGACACGGCGACCATGACCACCGCACCGGCCACGAAGCCGACGATCGCGGAGACGAAGTTGGCGCCCTGGTCGGAGGGGATGTCGATGATGCCCTGCTTGTAGATCCAGAAGTAGTTCACCATCGCCGCGACCGTGCCGGCCAGCAGGCCCCAGAAGCCCGACTTCGCGGACGCCCGCTTCCAGAACATGCCGACGATGAAGACGACGAACATCGGCACGTTGAAGAAGGAGAACAGGGTCTGGAGGTAGCTCATGATGTTGGAGAAGGAGGACGCCAGGAACGCTGTTCCCACCGACGCGCAGACGCCGATCACCGTGATGAGGCGGCCGAAGCGGACGTAGTAGCCGTCCTCGCGGCCCCGCTGCACGTACTTCGCCCAGATGTCGTTCGTGAACACCGTGTTGAAGGACGAGACGTTCGCCGCCATGCCCGCCATGAAGGCGGCCAGCAGGCCGGTGACCGCGATGCCGAGGACGCCGTTCGGCAGGAGCTGTTCCATCAGGTACGGGATGGCGTCGTTGTACTGGTAGCCGGACTTGGTGGTGCCGAAGCCGGGGATCAGGGCCGCCGCCGTCAGACCCGGGATCATCACCAGGAACACGATGAAGATCTTCGGGAACGCGGCGATCAGGGGCGTGCGCTGGGCCGCCGAAAGGTTCTTCGCCGACAGCGCTCGCTGGACCTCCGCGAAGTTCGTCGTCCAGTAGCCGAAGGACAGCACGAAGCCGAGGCCCAGCACGATCGTCAGCCAGTTCGCGCCCAGCGGGTTGGCGCTGCCGATGCCCGTGCCGCCCCAGGCCGTGGTGAAGTTCGCCCCGTGCTGCGCCGTCAGCTTGTCGGTCAGGCCGTCCCAGCCGCCGACCTTCTTCAGGCCCAGGAAGACCAGGGGGATCAGGGCCGCCAGGATCACGAAGAACTGGAGGACCTCGTTGTAGATGGCGGAGGACAGGCCGCCGAGGGTGATGTAGGCGAGGACGAAGGCGCCGGCCACGACGATGGCCACCCACTGCGGCCAGCCCAGCAGGGCCTCGACCACGATCGCGAGGGCATAGAGGTTCACGCCGGCGATGAGGATGGCCGCGAAGGCGAACAGGGCCGAGCTGAGCAGGTGGGCCCACTTGTCGAAGCGCAGGAGGAGCATCTCGGGGACCGAGCGCACCTTGCTGCCGTAGTAGAAGGGCATCATCACCAGGCCGAGGAAGACCATGGCCGGGATGGCGCCGATCCAGTACCAGTGGACCGTGTAGGCGCCGTACTGTGCGCTGTTGGCGGCCATCCCCAGGATCTCCGTGGCGGCCAGGTTGGCGGAGATGAAGGCGAGACCCGTGATCCAGGCCGGCAGTGAGCGGCCGGAGAGGAAGAAGTCCAGGCTCGTCTTCACCGATCTCCGGGCCGCGAAACCGATGCCGAGGACTACGACGAAGTAGATGCCGAGGATCGTGTAGTCGAGCCAGTTGGTGGGGAGCCGGAGCTCCGCGGCCAGGTATGCGCCTTTTGTGGCGGTCTGCATAGTCAGCAATTGAACACCTCGACTGATGCGCTTTGTTTGATTCCGATGTTGACGCGGGTGGGTGGTTATGGTTACTTGTGTTTAGTTATGTTTGAGTGAAGGAGCCCCAGCGGTGAAGAAGACCTCGACCCGGCTGGCCGACGGTCGCGAGCTCATCTACTACGACCTGCGCGACGACACCGTCCGCGACGCCGTGGACCGGCGTCCGCTGGAGCGGACTGTCACCACGTCCGAGGTTCGTCGGGATCCGCTGCTCGGCGACTCCGTGGCCATCGCCTCGCACCGACAGGGGCGCATCTACCACCCGCCCAAGGACGAGTGCCCGCTGTGCCCGTCGCGCGACGGCCGGCTGAGCGAGATCCCGGACTCGTCGTACGACGCCGTGGTCTTCGAGAACCGTTTCCCCTCGCTGGCCGGCGACTCGGGGCGTTGTGAGGTCGTCTGCTTCACCTCGGACCACAACGCGTCCTTCGCGGACCTCACGGAGGAGCAGGCGCGTCTCGTCCTGGACGCGTGGACCGACCGGACGTCGGAGCTGTCGCATCTGCCCTCCGTGGAGCAGGTCTTCTGTTTCGAGAACAGGGGTGCGGAGATCGGTGTGACCCTGGGTCACCCCCATGGCCAGATCTACGCCTACCCGTTCACCACCCCCCGCACCGCCCTGATGCTGCGTTCTCTCGCGGCGCACAAGGAGGCGACCGGAGGGCAGAACCTCTTCGACGCCGTCGTGGAGAGCGAGCTCGCCGGCGAGCGGATCGTCCTGGACGGCGAGCACTGGGTCGCCTTCGTGCCCTATGCGGCGCACTGGCCGTACGAGGTGCACCTCTACCCCAAGCGCCGGGTGCCGGACCTGCTCGGCCTCGACGAGGAGGCCCGCACAGAGTTCCCCCAGGTGTATCTGGAACTCTTGAGGCGCTTCGACCGGATCTTCGGCGAAGGTGAGCCGGCCACGCCGTACATCGCCGCCTGGCACCAGGCGCCGTTCGGGCAGCTGGAGGAGTTCGAGGGCGTGAGCCGTGACGACTTCGCGCTGCACCTCGAGCTTTTCACCATTCGCCGTACGTCCGGCAAGCTGAAGTTCCTCGCGGGATCCGAGTCGGGCATGAACGTCTTCATCAACGACATCAGTCCGGAGGCCGCGGCACAGCGACTGCGAGAGGTAGCGAGTTCATGAAGTACCTGGTGACAGGTGGCGCGGGATATGTCGGCGGTG
Organism: Streptomyces sp. NPDC005402; assembly: GCF_040606575.1. Classification (NCBI taxonomy): domain Bacteria; kingdom Bacillati; phylum Actinomycetota; class Actinomycetes; order Kitasatosporales; family Streptomycetaceae; genus Streptomyces; species Streptomyces sp. NPDC005402. The sequence goes on along the minus strand of NZ_JBEXFB010000007.1, from coordinate 170,142 downwards.
TCGTGGCCCAGCATCTGCTGGAGGCGGGGCACGAGGTCGTCGTCCTCGACAACCTCTCCACCGGCTTCCGCGAGGGCGTCCCGGCCGGGGCCGCCTTCATCGAGGGCGACATCCGCGACGCCGCCAAGTGGCTGGACTCCTCCTTCGACGGCGTGCTGCACTTCGCCGCGTCCTCGCAGGTCGGCGAGTCGGTCGTGAAGCCCGAGAAGTACTGGGACAACAACGTCGGCGGCACGATGGCGCTGCTCGGCGCCATGCGCGAGGCCGGCGTCAGGAAGCTCGTCTTCTCCTCCACGGCCGCCACGTACGGGGAGCCCGAGGAGGTGCCGATCGTCGAGTCGGCGCCGACCAGGCCGACCAACCCGTACGGCGCCTCCAAGCTCGCCGTCGACTTCATGATCACCAGCGAGGCGAACGCGCACGGCCTCGGTGCCGTGTCCCTGCGCTACTTCAACGTCGCCGGGGCGTACGGCAAGCAGGGCGAGCGGCACGACCCCGAGTCGCACCTCATCCCGCTGATCCTCCAGGTCGCCCAGGGCAAGCGGGAGGCGATCAACGTCTTCGGCGAGGACTACCCCACCCCGGACGGCACCTGCGTCCGCGACTACATCCACGTCGCCGACCTGGCCGAGGCCCACCTGCTGGCCATCAAGGCGGCCACCGCGGGCGAGCACCTCATCTGCAACCTCGGCAACGGCGAGGGCTTCTCCGTCCGTCAGGTCATCGAGACCGTCCGCCAGGTCACCGGCCACCCGATCCCCGAGGTCGTGGCCCCCCGCCGGGGCGGCGACCCGGCCACCCTGGTCGCCTCCGCCGCCACCGCCCGCGAGAAGCTGGGCTGGAACCCGTCCCGCGCGGATCTCGCGGGGATCGTCGCGGACGCCTGGGAGTTCGCACAGACCATCAGCGCAGCAAGGGAGCAGTAGTGGCGGCACAGCAGGTCCGGGACGGTTTCACCGAGCTCTACGGAACCGCGCCCGAGGGTGTCTGGTCGGCGCCGGGCCGCGTCAACCTCATCGGTGAGCACACCGACTACAACGACGGCTTCGTGATGCCCTTCGCGCTGCCGCACACCGCGGTCGCGGCCGTCTCCAGGCGCGCGGACGGCGTCCTGCGGCTGCACTCGGCCGACGTCGAGGGCGGTGTCGTCGAGCTGCGCCTGGACGACCTCGCCCCCGAGAGCGACCGGAACTGGACCGCGTACCCGGCCGGTGTGGTCTGGGCGCTGCGCGAGGCGGGCCACCCCGTCACCGGCGCGGACGTCCACCTCGCCTCCACGGTCCCGTCCGGCGCGGGCCTGTCCTCGTCGGCGGCCCTGGAGGTCGTGGTCGCCCTCGCGCTCAACGACCTGTACGACCTCGGCCTCCAGCGCTGGCAGCTGGCCCGCCTGTGCCAGCGCGCCGAGAACGTCTACGTCGGCGCCCCCACCGGGATCATGGACCAGACCGCGTCCGCCTGCTGCGAGACGGGTCACGCCCTGTTCCTCGACACCCGGGACCTCTCCCAGAAGCAGATCCCCTTCGACCTCGCCGCCGAGGGCATGGTCCTGCTCGTCGTCGACACCCGCGTCAAGCACGCCCACAACGAGGGCGAGTACGGCAAGCGCCGCGCGGGCTGCGAGCGGGGCGCGGCGCTGCTCGGCGTGGACGCGCTGCGGGACATCCCCTACGGCGAGCTCGACGCGGCCCTGAAGAGGCTCGGCGACGACGAGGAGGCCGTACGCCTGGTCCGGCACGTCGTCACCGAGGACGAGCGGGTCGAGAAGGTCGTCGCCCTGCTGGAGTCGGGCGAGACCCGTGCGATCGGCCCCGTGCTGATCGCGGGCCACGCCTCGCTGCGCGACGACTTCCGGATCTCCTGCCCGGAGCTGGACCTGGTCGTCGACACCGCCCTCGCCTCGGGCGCCCTGGGCGCGCGGATGACCGGCGGCGGCTTCGGCGGCTCGGCGATCGTGCTGGCGGAGGCGGCCGACGTGGAACCCCTCACCAAGGCGGTCCAAGAGGCCTTCGCCGCAGCCGGGTTCACCGCTCCGCGGGTGTTCGAGGCAGTGCCCGCGGCGGGCGCGCGGCGCGTGGTCTGAGACGGCTGACCGCTGTTTTGCCCGGCTTGATCCGAACTTGGGGAAAGCCGGGCCTCTCCCTGACATACGCCCCAGTAACGTCGGAGCGTGAGTCGAGGGCGCCTTCGCATCCTGTCGGCGATCGGCATCGGCTGCTACGCGCTCGCCGCGATCGTCGGCTTCTTCGTCCTGGCGGACCACCGGGGCCACGGACTCCTGGTGCCCCTGTGGATCGCGCACGGCGTGCTCCTCGCCGTGCTGCTGACCAAGCTGTGCGCCGACCAGACGGGCCTGTCCGCGGCCCTGCTGGTGGTGGGGGCGTCCCTGGCGGCCGTGTACATCGCCGACCTGGCCCGCGACGACCTCACCCTGGAGCGGCGGGGCGAACGGATCACCGCCACCGTCGTACGGGACTGGCCCGCCCCGGACCGGGGGCGGGAGGCCGACACCTACGACTACGCCCTCGCCCGCCGCGACGGCACCAGGCTCCCGGGCCCGTCCCTGCAGGCCGCATCGGGCAGCTTCGCCGTCGGGCAGACCGTCACCGTGCTCGCCGACCCCGAGGGCGTCCTGCGTCCCCGGCTCCCGGGCGACGCGGACGCGACCGGTGACGTCCTGGGCGTGGGGGCGTGCGCGCTGATCGCGCTCGGCCTCGTCGCGGCCACGGGCCGCCGGGGTGCGACCGTCGCCCGCCGGCGGGAGGAGCGGGCCAGGGTGGAGGAACAGGAGCACACGCTCCGCGAGGCACTGCGCACGGCCTCGGCCGACGACCACGGCATCGTCGAGGTCCACCCCGCCCACTATCCCGACGTCCCGCACCGCCGCGCGGCCGGCATCGCCGGGGAACTGGGTCTGGAACCGGCGGACGAACCGGGCTCGTGGCGCTTCAGGCGGTGAGCCGCTTGGTGAGCGTGTACTCCGTGATCCCCGGCGGATAGTCCGGGATCACGCACACCACCTCGTAGCCGTGCTTCCGGTAGAACTCCGGCGCTTGGAAGTCCCAGGTCTCCAGCCGGGCTGCGGTGCAGCCCCGCCCGCGCCGGGCCAGGCGCTCCGCCCGTGCGAGCAACTGCGAACCCAGGCCCGCCCCGCGATGCCGTCCGTCGACCCACAGATAGGTCACGTGCAGCCAGCTCGTCCAGGTGTGGCCGACCAGTCCGCCCGCCAGGGCGCCGGAGTCGTCCAACGCCCAGACCTGGAGGGGAAGTTCCCGTTCACCTGGAGTTCCGCGCAGCGCGCGCAGGACGGGGGAGGCCGCCGTGTTGGCGTCCAGCAGCCGTTTACGGAGCAGATCTTGCCGGGCTTTGTCGACTTCTGTCTCCAGACGAAACATGCGGCTCACCATAAACGCACCGGACAGCCAGTTCTGCAAATAACCTTCCGCTCCTGCCCCCCGGCCGTACCCTGATGAACAGCACCGGTGGGGGCCGGTGCTGATCAGGGGGCGAGACAGTCGGGTACGGCGCCCGAAGTGGGGGTAGCAGTTCTAGCGCGGCGGCGGCCGTGCGGCCATCGTGCTTCGGGCGTCGTACCCGCGGCGGTGTCGTCTCCCGAGTCGTCCTCAGACGAAGACGATGGGGTATCCCCTGCTCTTCGAGAGCTTGGGGAAGGGGGTTTCGTGGTTCGTATCCGAGTCCTGGTCGTCGACGACCATCGCATCTTCGCCGAGTCGCTCGCCGCCGCGCTGGCGGCCGAGCCCGACGTGGAGGTCTCCGCGGCCGGCAGCGGTCCCGCCGCGCTGCGCAGTCTGGAGCGCGCGGCCGCCGAGGGCCGCCGTTTCGACGTGCTGCTCGTCGACGCGGATCTGGGCGGCAACGTCCAGGGCATCAGGCCCGCCATGTCCGTGCAGGACGGCAGCGAGGACGGTCTCGTCGACGGCATATCGCTGGTCGTCGGGGTCCGTACCGCGCAGCCGGCGGTCCGGATCATCGTGCTCGCCGAGAAGGACGATCCGCGCCGTGCCGCGCTCGCCCTGCAGGCCGGCGCCTCGGGCTGGGTCGCCAAGGACTGCTCGCTGTCCCGGCTGCTCACCGTCATCCGAGGGGTGCTGCGCGACGAGACCCATCTGCCGCCCGCCCTGCTCACCGGCGTGCTGCGGGAGCTCACCGCGGCCCGCAAGCACCGCACCGAGAGCGAGCGGCTGGTGGAGTCCCTCACCCCGCGCGAGCGGGAGGTGCTGCGCTGCATGGTGGCCGGGCTCGGCCGCAAGGCGGTCGCGGAGAGACTGTTCCTGTCCCCGCACACCGTGCGCACCCACATGCAGAACGTCCTCGGCAAGCTGGGCGTCCACTCCACCCTGGCGGCCGTCGCCCTGGCGCGGCGCGCGGGCGTGGGGCCGGTCGACCTAGCCGGGGATGTTGTCGAACGGGGCGGTCAACTGGCGTAGCAGCCCGGCCAGTTCCCCGCGCTGGGCACGGGAGAGCTCGGCGAGGATCGCGCGTTCCTGTTCCAGCAGACCGGCGAGGGCCTGGTCTGCGCGGTCCTTGCCGTCCTCCGTGAGCCGGACCAGCACCCCACGCCGGTCGCTCGGGTCGGGCAGCCGCTCCACCAGGCCCTTCTTGGTCAGCCGGTCGATGCGGTTGGTCATGGTGCCCGAGGTGACCAGGGTCTGCGTCAGCAGCTGCCCCGGCGAGAGCTGATACGGCGTCCCCGCGCGCCTGAGCGCGGTCAGCACGTCGAACTCCCAGGGCTCCAGAGCGTGCTCCGCGAAGGCCAGCCGGCGTGCCCGGTCCAGGTGCCGGGCCAGTCTGCTCACCCGGCTGAGCACCTCGAGCGGTTCCACGTCGAGGTCAGGGCGCTCCCGGCGCCACGCAGCGACCAGCCGATCGACCTCGTCCTCCATGACGATCAGTGTAGTGGTTGTGTCGACGTGAAGTCTCTTGATGTGAAGCCTCTTGACATCAAGATAAATCTGCGGGGACAGTAAGTCCCATGACGACTTGGGACCCCGCTCAGTACCTCCGCCACGCCGACCACCGCGCCCGCCCCTTCACCGACCTCCTCGCCCGCGTCCCGGACCTGCCCGGCGAGCAGCCCCTGATCGCCGACCTGGGCTGCGGCCCCGGCAACGTGACGGCACTGCTCGCCGCACGCTGGCCCACGGCCCGGATCACCGGCTACGACAACTCCGTCGAGATGCTCGACAAGGCACAGGTCGAGTACGCCGGCCCCACGCCCGGCGGCGGCCGGCTCGACTTCGCCCACGCCGACGTCCGCACCTGGGCGCCCGCACAGCCGTACGACCTCATCGTCAGCAACGCCACGCTGCAGTGGGTGCCGGGGCACGTGGAGCGGTTCGCCGACTGGATCGCCGGGCTCGTCCCGGGCGGCACCTTCGCCTTCCAGGTGCCCGGCAACTTCGACTCCCCGAGCCACCGGCTGATGCGCGAGCTGGCCGAGTCCATGGGCCTCGCAAAGACCCTGCGCCACGACGACGCCGTCCTCGCGCCCGAGGCCTATCTCGCCGAGCTGGCCGACCTGGGGTGCGAGGTGGACGCGTGGGAGACGACGTACGTGCACCTGCTCCAGGGCGAGGACCCGGTCCTGGACTGGGTGAAGGGGACCGGTCTGCGCCCGGTCCTGGCCGCGCTCGCCGACGACCCCAAGGCCCGGACGGAGTTCCTGGGCGCCTACCGCGCGGCCCTGCGCGAGGCGTACCCGGCGGGTCCGCACGGCACGCCGTTCCCGTTCCGACGCATCTTCGCGGTGGCCCGGAGGACCGGCTGATGCTCGCGGCCGTCGACCATGTGCAGCTCGCCGCGCCCCCCGGCTCGGAGGACCTGCTGCGGTCGTACTACGTCGACGTCCTCGGCATGACCGAGATCCCCAAGCCTTTGGTGCTCGCGGCCCGGGGCGGGTGCTGGTTCCGGGCGGGGGCCGTGGAGCTGCACCTGGGGATCGAGGCGGGCTTCAGACCGTCGCAGAAGGCTCACCCGGGGCTCAGGGTCACGGACATCTCGGCGTACGCCGACCGGCTGGCAGCGCTCGGCGCCACGGTCCTGTGGGACGAGGGACTGCCGGGGCGGCGGAGGTTCTACTCGTACGACCCCGTGGGCAACCGGCTGGAGTTCCTTGTTTGACTGAGGCCGTCCGGGTCACCCGCAGTGATGACAACGGACTCTGCAAGCGCTGGGAGTGAGTACGGTGGCGGAAGACCAGAAGGCCAAGGCCAAGAAGGAACAGGTCAAGGGCAAGGCCAAGGAGGCCGTGGGCCGTGCGGTCGGCAACGAGCGCATGGAGGCCGAGGGCCGGGCGGGGCAGTCCAAGGGCGACGCACGCCAGGCCAAGGAGAAGGCCAAGGACACTTTCAAGCACTGACGCCCACGCGACGCAGCGGCCCGTGCACCCCTGGGTGCACGGGCCGCCGTCGTACGTGCCGGTGACGGGTCAGCGCCACTCGGCCGGGATGTGCTTCACCTGCTCCAGGATGTCCCAGTCCTTCGGGCGGAGGCTCGGCGAATCCCAGCAGGCGCCCTGGCCGACCCAGTAGCCACGCAGGTTGCGCAGGCCCATCACGCTGACGTCGCTCATGCTGGGCTCATTGCCGCAGCACGGGCAGATGGCGCCCTCATTGGGCCAGCCCGCTTCCCAGAAGGGCTCCACACCGTCGTCGTAGCCGCAGACGCGGCAGACGGTTTCCCACTCCGGGCCGGGTGGCGCCGGGAGTTCCTGTCCGGACGGCACAGGGCCGATCTCCTTCCGGTCGGGAGGGCTCAGCGCCATTCCGCCGGGACGGCGGACAGCTGCCGCAGGACGTCCCAGCCCGCGGGGCGGTTCTTCGGTACGTCCCAGGGAGCGCCTTGGGCCACCCAGTGGCCCCGGTTCTCACGGACCTTGGACAGCTGGTCGTCGCCGAGACCCGACTCGATGCCGCAGCAGTCGCAGATCACGTACTGCGGCACGCCGTGGCGGTCCCACAGGAGCGAGCCGTCGTCGCGGCCGCACACCCGGCAGACCGTCTCCGACAGGTCCTTCGCCTGCACCTGGCTGGTCTCCGTTCCGTGCCTAGCTCTTCCGTCGTCCTATCAGACGCGGCTTCGCCTCCAGCCCGTCCAGGCCGTGCCAGGCGAGGTTCACCAGATGCGCCGCCACCTCCGCCTTCTTCGGGCGGCGCACGTCCAGCCACCACTGGCCGGTCAGGGCGACCATGCCGACCAGGGCCTGGGCGTACAGCGGGGCCAGCTTGGCATCGAAGCCGCGCCTCTTGAACTCGCGGCCCAGGATGTCCTCCACCTGGGTCGCGATGTCCGAGATGAGGGAGGCGAAGGACCCGGTGGACTGGGGGATGGGGGAGTCGCGGACCAGGATGCGGAAGCCGTCCGTGTACTCCTCGATGTAGTCGAGGAGGGCGAACGCCGCCTGTTCGCACAGTTCGCGGGGGTGACCGGCGGTGAGGGAACTCGTCACCATGTCCAGCAGGCGCCGCATCTCACGGTCCACCACCACCGCGTACAGGCCCTCCTTGCCGCCGAAGTGCTCGTACACCACCGGCTTGGAGACGCCCGCCTTCGCCGCGATCTCCTCCACCGACGTGGCCTCGAAGCCCTTCGTGGCGAACAGCGTGCGACCGATCTCCAGAAGCTGCGCGCGGCGCTCGGCCCCCGTCATCCGGGTGCGCCGGACACGCCGCGGCTTCGCTTCGTCGCTCGGGGTACTGCTGGAGTCGGTCGCCACGGCGTCCATCATGCCGCCTCGGCAGCCGCCTTCTTGCTCCGGGAGCCGTCCTCGTCCGTGTTCCGGCGTGAATCGATACGCGAGCGTGACGGCCAGCGCACGTCGTACGCCCAGCCGAGCATCTCGAACCAGCGGATGAACCGCGCCGAGGAGTCCAGCTGGCCCCGCATCACCCCGTGCCGCGCCGAAGTCGGGTCGGCGTGGTGCAGGTTGTGCCAGGACTCACCGCAGGACAGCACGGCCAGCCACCACACGTTGCCCGAGCGGTCCCGGGACTTGAAGGGCCGCTTGCCGACCGCGTGGCAGATCGAGTTGATCGACCAGGTGACGTGGTGCAGCAGGCAGACCCGGACCAGGGAGCCCCAGAAGAAACCGGTGAACGCGCCCCACCAGGACATCGTCACCAGACCGCCGATCACGGCGGGCAGGGCCAGCGAGAGCATCGTCCAGTAGATGAAGTGGCGGGAGATCGCCCGGATCGCCGGGTCCTTGACCAGATCCGGCGCGTACTTCTCCTGCGGAGTCTGCTCCTCGTCGAACATCCAGGCGATGTGGGCCCACCACAGGCCCTTGATCAGTGCCGGGACCGTCTCCCCGAACCGCCACGGCGAGTGGGGGTCGCCCTCGGCGTCGGAGAACTTGTGGTGTCTGCGGTGGTCGGCCACCCACCGCACCAGCGGCCCCTCGACCGCCAGCGATCCCATGATCGCCAGCGCGATACGCAGGGGCCGTTTGGCCTTGAAGGAGCCGTGCGTGAAGTAGCGGTGGAAGCCGATCGTGATGCCGTGACAGCCGAGGTAGTAGAAGAAGACGAGAAGACCCAGATCGAGCCAGCTCACACCCCAGCCCCAGGCCAGCGGCACCGCCGCGAGCAGAGCCAGGAACGGAACGATGATGAACAGGAGCAGCGTGATCTGTTCCAGCGAGCGTTTCTGCTCACCACCCAGCGTCGCGGAGGGCGGTGTCGCGCCGTCGTTCGCCTTCGGGGCGTCTGCGATCACATCGGAGCGCGTGGTCATGGGCGTCCCCTGTGGGGTTTCGAGGGTTTGAGACGAGGTGCCGGGCTACGGGAATCCTTCCCGGGTTCCATGACGACGGTCCCTACGGTTCCGTAACCTACGGCGTCGTAAGTATGGCAGCGCGGCGCCCCGCAGCAAGAGCCCGAGAGTCTGCGCGTCCGCATGGACACCTATCCTTGGAGTCGGTCGGACAGCGCGGTCCGCTCTGATTGTTTCCCGGATGGCCCGGCCGTATGCGGCGGCTGCCGCATGACCGCCCTCCGGGTTCCCCTGCCGGACGAGCTTCAACACTGCAAGGAGCCGCACCTGTGAGCAGTGCCGACGACCTGACTACGAGCGCCACGTCGACCAGTACCGAGCTGCGCGCCGACATCCGCCGGCTGGGCGACCTCCTGGGCGAGACCCTCGTCCGCCAGGAGGGCCCCGAGCTGCTGGAACTCGTCGAGAAGGTGCGCCGCCTCACCCGCGAGGACGGCGAGGCCGCCGCCGAACTGCTGCGCGGCATCGAACTGGAGACCGCCGCCAAGCTGGTGCGCGCCTTCTCCACCTACTTCCACCTCGCCAACGTCACCGAGCAGGTGCACCGCGGCCGCGAGCTGCGGGCCCGGCGCGCCGCCGAGGGCGGTCTCCTCGCCCGTACGGCCGACCGCCTCAAGGACGCCGACCCCGAGCACCTGCGCCAGACCGTCGCCAACCTCAACGTCCGCCCGGTCTTCACCGCCCACCCGACCGAGGCCGCCCGCCGCTCGGTGCTGAACAAGCTCCGCCGGATCGCGGCCCTCCTGGAGACCCCGGTCATAGAGACCGACCGGCGCCGCTACGACACCCGTCTGGCCGAGAACATCGACCTCGTCTGGCAGACCGACGAACTCCGGGTCGTGCGCCCCGAACCCGCCGACGAGGCCCGCAACGCCATCTACTACCTCGACGAGCTGCACGCCGGCGCGGTCGGCGACGTCCTGGAGGACCTGACGGCGGAACTGGAGCGCGTCGGCGTCAAGATCCCCGACGCCACCCGCCCCCTCACCTTCGGCACCTGGATCGGCGGCGACCGCGACGGCAACCCCAACGTCACCCCCCAGGTCACCTGGGACGTCCTGATCCTCCAGCACGAGCACGGCATCAACGACGCGCTGGAACTCATCGACGAGCTGCGCGGCTTCCTGTCGAACTCCATCCGCTACACCGGCGCCACCGAGGAACTCCTGGAGTCCCTGCGGGCCGACCTGGAGCGCCTGCCGGAGATCAGCCCCCGCTACAAGCGCCTCAACGCCGAGGAACCGTACCGCCTCAAGGCCACCTGCATCCGGCAGAAGCTGGAGAACACCAAGACCCGGCTGGCCAAGGGCATCCCGCACGAGGACGGCCGCGACTACCTCGGCACCGGCGAACTCCTGCACGACCTGACCCTGATCCAGACCTCGCTCAGGGAACACCGCGGCGGGCTCTTCGCCGACGGCCGGATGGACCGCACCATCCGCACCCTGTCCGCCTTCGGCCTCCAGCTCGCCACCATGGACGTCCGCGAGCACGCCGACGCCCACCACCACGCCCTCGGCCAGCTCTTCGACCGGCTCGGCGAGGAATCCTGGCGGTACGCGGACATGCCCCGCGAGTACCGGGCCAAGCTGCTCGCGAAGGAACTGCGCTCCCGCAGGCCCCTCGCGCCCACCCCGGCTCCGGTCGACGCGGCCGGCGAGAAGACCCTCGGTGTCTTCCAGACCGTGAAGCGGGCCCTGGAGGTCTTCGGACCCGAGGTCATCGAGTCGTACATCATCTCCATGTGCCAGGGCGCCGACGACGTCTTCGCGGCCGCCGTCCTCGCCCGCGAGGCCGGTCTGCTCGACCTGCACGCCGGCTGGGCCAGGATCGGCATCGTGCCGCTCCTGGAGACCACCGACGAGCTCAAGGCCGCCGACACCATCCTGGAGGACATGCTCTCCGACCCCTCCTACCGGCGCCTGGTCGCGCTGCGCGGGGACGTCCAGGAGGTCATGCTCGGCTACTCCGACTCCTCCAAGTTCGGCGGCATCACCACCAGCCAGTGGGAGATCCACCGGGCGCAGCGCCGCCTGCGTGACGTCGCCCACCGCTACGGCGTACGCCTGCGCCTGTTCCACGGCCGCGGCGGCACCGTCGGCCGCGGCGGCGGCCCCTCCCACGACGCGATCCTCGCCCAGCCCTGGGGCACCCTGGAGGGCGAGATCAAGGTCACCGAGCAGGGCGAGGTCATCTCCGACAAGTACCTCGTGCCGTCCCTGGCCCGGGAGAACCTGGAACTCACGGTCGCCGCCACCCTCCAGGCGTCCGCCCTGCACACCGCGCCCCGCCAGTCCGACGAGGCCCTGGCCCGCTGGGACGCGGCCATGGACGTGGTGTCGGACGCCGCGCACACCGCCTACCGCAAGCTCGTCGAGGACCCGGACCTGCCGACGTACTTCCTCGCGTCGACACCGGTGGACCAGCTGGCCGACCTGCACCTCGGCTCACGGCCCTCCCGCCGCCCCGGCTCGGGCGTCTCCCTCGACGGACTGCGGGCCATCCCCTGGGTGTTCGGCTGGACCCAGTCCCGGCAGATCGTGCCCGGCTGGTTCGGCGTCGGCTCCGGCCTGAAGGCCCTGCGCGAGGCCGGCCTGGACACCGTCCTCGACGAGATGCACGAGCAGTGGCACTTCTTCCGGAACTTCATCTCAAACGTCGAGATGACGCTCGCGAAGACCGACCTGCGCATCGCCCGCCACTACGTCGAGACCCTCGTCCCCGCCGAGCTCCAGCACGTCTTCGCCGACATCGAGGCCGAGCACGAGCTCACCGTCCGCGAGGTCCTGCGGGTCACCGGCGAGGCCGAACTCCTCGACGCCACCCCGGTCCTCAAGCAGACCTTCGCCATCCGCGACGCCTACCTGGACCCGATCTCCTACCTCCAGGTGACCCTGCTCAAGCGCCAGCGCGACGCGGCCGCCGCCGGTGAACAGCCCGACCCGCTGCTCTCCCGTGCCCTGCTGCTGACGGTCAACGGCGTGGCCGCGGGCCTGCGCAACACCGGCTGAGCCTGCCGTGCAAAGAGCGGTGCCCCCGGGCCTTCGAGGCTCGGGGGCACCGCTCTTTCGCTGCTGCGTCAGGCCCGGCGCCGCCTGACCACCAGGTAACCGCCCGCCGCCGTCAGCGCGGCGGCGAGACCCGCGAGCAGCCCGACGGGAGCGCTGTTGCCGGTCTCGGCGAGGTCACCGGTCGAGCCCTGCGCGGAGGCGGAGGAAGAGGCCGACGGGGAATCCCCGGCCTCGGCGGACTCGCTGGGCTCGGCGCTCGTCCCGGTGCTGGGCTCGGCGCTGGGGGAGGCGGAATCGCCCGAACCAGGAGTGCCGGAGGGCGACGCCGTCGGCGTGGCCGTCGTACCGCCGCCGCCTTCCTCAGCCGCGCAGTCCGTCCAGAACACCTTGTGCTTGGCGGCGCCCTTCTCCCCGTCGAAGTTCCAGAACAGCTTGTAGTGCCCGTCGGCCAGCGACAGGTCGTCCGTACGGCCGTGGCCGTCCGCGTCCAGCGTGATCTCGCCGGACTTCACGGTCTCGCCCTTGACGTCGGCGGTCGGGGCCCAGGACTCGATGTGCCAGTCGACCTCCTGGGCGGCGTCGAAGCCGAAGGCGTCGAGGTAGAAGGTGCAGACGTGCGGCTCGTTCTTGCGGAGCTCTTCGCCGGTGGTGGAGTCGTGGATCTTCACGGTTCCGTTGTCACCCGGAGGGGTGGCGTGGGCGACCGGGGCGACCAGGAAGGCCGCCGAAGCGACGGCGGACAGGACGCCGAAGCGGGTGAGGATACGCATGGGGCAGTAATCCATCTTCGAGAGTGAAACGGGAAGATGTGGAGGGGGCGGCTCAGCATCCAGCCGCGACTGACCTCTGGTCAATCACGAACAGACAACACTCACTTTCTCCACAGAAGCGGAGACCGCGAAAGCCGTCAGATAGTCACGAAAGCCGCCGTGAGCAGCCCGATCCCCGACCCCGCCAGCACCCACGCGAGCCCGGTCCTGCGCAACCCGCCCGCCACGACCACCGACGCGAGCAGCAGCGCCCCGCCCATCGGCACCCAGGAGTAGAGCACGCCGGCCGGCCCGGACCGTACGACGTCATCGCTGCCGGGCTTCACGACCACCGAGTAGGTCCGGCCCTTCTCCACCGCCACCGACCTCTCGATGACGACCCGGTCCCGCGCCTCGGACCCGTGCGACAACGGCGTGTACGGACCGCTGCACACGTCCTGCGCACACCGGGCCACCTCGACCGTGCCGCGCTCCCGCCCCTTCGTCAGCATCACGTACTGCGCGCTGCCCCAGGACGCCCACACCCCCGCGACCAGGATCAGCACCGCCACCACCCCCATCGACGCGAGCCGACCGAACCGCAGCGCGGCGACCGAGGCCCGGCGGGAAGCTCGACGGGACGGGACGGCTGTGGCAGGCATGGCCGGGATCATTGGCCATGGCCCTGCGCGGGGTCAACTCCGGCCGGGCGGGCCGACGGACAAGTCAGGAGTTGTACGTGCTTTGCGCCCGCTCCAGACCCTCGATCACCAGAGCCTCCACCGCGTCGGCCGCACGGTCCACGAAGTAGTCGAGCTCCTTGCGCTCGCTCGACGAGAAGTCCTTCAGCACGAAGTCCGCGACCTGCATACGGCCCGGAGGACGCCCGATCCCGAACCGCACCCGGTGGTACTCCGCCCCGAACGCCTTCGTCATCGACTTCAGCCCGTTGTGCCCGTTGTCCCCACCGCCCAGCTTCAGCCGCAACACGCCGTAGTCGATGTCCAGCTCGTCATGGACCGCCACGATGTTGGCGACCGGCACCTTGTAGAAGTCCTTGAGCGCGTTCACCGGACCGCCGGACAGATTCATGAACGACATCGGCTTCGCCAGCACCACCCGCCGGTTCGCCGGCCCCGGCGGCCCGATCCGCCCCTCCACGACCTGCGCCTGCGCCTTCCCGGCCCGCTTGAACCGGCCCCCGACCCGCTCGGCCAGCAGATCGGCCACCATGAAGCCCACATTGTGCCGGTTGCGTTCGTACTCGGGCCCGGGATTGCCGAGGCCGACGATCAGCCAGGGGGCGTTGGCGGGGGTAGTCACGTCCATCTCTCCTCTGCACATGCCGCAGCCGCCGCCCCCTGAACAGGGAGCGGCGGCTGGAGCGTATATCGCCGCCGCGGTGCCGGGCGCCCGGAGGCGACGGCACGACAGCTACGGCCGAACCGTCGGTCAGGCCTCCGCGGCCGCGTCGCCCTCGCCGGCCTCGCCCTCGGACTCCTCGGCCTGCGCGGCCAGGACCTGCAGGACGACCGTGTCCTCCTCGACAGCCAGCTTGGTGCCCTTGGGCAGCGGGATGTCCTTGGCGAGCACGGAGTCGCCGGCCGCCAGACCCTCGATGGAGACGGTGACGGACTCGGGGATGTGCGTGGCCTCGGCCTCGACCGGAAGCGCGTTCAGCACGTGCTCCAGCAGGAAGGCGCCCGGAGCCAGCTCGCCCTCGGTGTGGACGTAGATCTCGACGTTGACCTGCTCGCCGCGCTTGACCAGCTGAAGGTCGACGTGCTCCAGGTAGCCCTTGATCGGGTCACGCTGCACGGACTTCGGGATGGCCAGCTCGTTGGTCTTGCCGTCGATGTCCAGGGAGATCAGGACGTTCGACGTACGCAGCGCGAGCAGCAGCTCGTGGCCCGGGAGGGTCAGGTGGATCGGGTCGGAACCGCGACCGTACAGAACACCGGGAACCTTGTTGTCACGGCGGATACGGCGGGCCGCACCCTTGCCGAACTCGGAACGGGTCTCAGCGACGATCTTTACCTCGGACATACGGATCACTCCTCGTAGAACAGCGACGGACGTGGTCACCCGGCCACGAACGGCCTGCTACGAAGAGCGCGTCGATAACGGACCGCCGACACCTGCGCCAACAGGTACGGCCTCCCTCGCCGAGCAACTGGGGCAGTCTACTCGGCGGGGAAGGCCGTAGAAAAATCGATCATGCAGAAGCGTTTTTACAGCTCCCCGTTCGACTCACTGCTCGTCGAACAGACTCGTCACCGAGCCGTCCTCGAACACCTCACGCACCGCGCTCGCGATCGTCGGCGCAATCGACAGAACCGTCAACTTGTCCAAGTCCCGGCCCAGCTCACCCGGCGTCGGCAGCGTGTTCGTGAACACGAACTCGCTCACCCGGGAGTTCTTCAACCGGTCCGCAGCCGGACCGGACAGCACACCATGCGTCGCCGTCACGATGACGTCCTCCGCACCGTGCGCGAACAACGCGTCCGCGGCCGCGCAAATCGTGCCACCCGTGTCGATCATGTCGTCCACCAGGACACACACACGACCCTTGACCTCACCCACGACCTCGTGGACGGTCACCTGGTTCGCCACATCCTTGTCACGCCGCTTGTGCACGATCGCCAGCGGCGCGCCCAGCCGGTCACACCAACGGTCCGCGACCCGCACCCGGCCCGCGTCCGGAGACACCACCGTCAGCTTGCTCCGGTCGAGCTTCCCCTTCACATAGTCCGCCAACAGCGGAAGCGCGAAGAGATGATCCACCGGACCGTCGAAAAAGCCCTGAATCTGATCGGTGTGCAGATCCACGGTCAGGATCCGATCCGCACCCGCCGTCTTCATCAGATCCGCGATCAACCGCGCCGAAATCGGTTCACGGCCACGATGCTTCTTGTCCTGCCGCGCGTAACCGTAGAACGGCACGATCACCGTGATGGAGCGGGCCGACGCCCGCTTCAACGCATCGATCATGATCAACTGCTCCATGATCCACTGGTTGATCGGAGCCGTATGGCTCTGAATCACGAAGCAGTCCGCGCCACGCGCCGACTCCTGATAGCGGACGTAGATCTCGCCGTTCGCGAAGTCGAAGGCCTTCGTCGGGACAACCCCGACACCCAACTGCTGGGCGACCTCCTCGGCAAGCTCGGGGTGGGCGCGGCCGGAGAAGAACATCATCTTCTTCTCCCCGGTCGTCTTGAACCCGGTCACAGCACTGTCTCCTCAGAGGTGTCACAGCTGGGTGCCGACCGACCGCGCCGCTGGGCGCGACGGGCCGTCTCAGCTGGTGGGGTGCGGGTGTGCACTTATCACGGTACGACGACTTCGGCGCACCTGTTTCCGGTCAGCCCTCACTCGCGCCCTCCCGGGAAGCCGCCTCAGCAGCCTTCGCCGCCGCACTCCCCGGACGCTTCCGGGCCACCCAACCCTCGATATTCCGCTGCTGGCCACGGGCCACGGCCAACGAACCGGGCGGCACATCCTTCGTGATCACCGACCCCGCGGCGGTGTACGCACCATCCCCGACCGTGACAGGCGCCACAAACATGTTGTCCGAACCCGTACGGCAATGCGACCCGACCGTCGTGTGGTGCTTGTCCTTACCGTCATAGTTCACGAACACACTCGCGGCACCGATGTTCGTGTACTCACCGATCGTCGCGTCCCCGACATAGGAGAGATGCGGAACCTTCGTCCCCTCCCCGATGGAAGCGTTCTTCGTCTCCACGAACGTCCCGATCTTGCCCTTCACACCCAACCGGGTACCGGGACGCAAATAGGCGAACGGCCCCACACTCGCGCCGGCGCCGATATGGGAGCTGTAGGAGACGGTGTTGTCCACCCGGGCACCCGCGTCGACCACGGTGTCCGTCAGCCGGCAGTTCGGACCCACCTCGGCGCCCTCCCCGATGTACGTGGCACCGTGCAACTGCGTACCCGGGTGCACGACCGAGTCCTGACCAAAGGACACGGTCACATCCACCCACGTGGTCGCCGGATCGATCACCGTCACCCCCGAGAGCATGGCGGCGGTCAGCAACCGGTCATTGAGAATCCGCCGCGCCTCCGAGAGCTGCACCCGGTTGTTGATCCCGGCGATCTCCCGGTGATCCGCCGCCACACAAGCACCCACCCGGTGCCCGGCCTCGCGAAGAATCCCGAGAACGTCCGTCAGGTACTCCTCACCCTGCGAGTTGTCCGTCCGCACCTTGCCCAACGCATCCGCGAGCAACTGCCCGTCGAACGCGAACACCCCCGAGTTGATCTCCCGGATCGCCCGCTGCACCTCAGAGGCGTCCTTGTGCTCGACGATCTCGGTCACAGCACCGGACGCCTCATCCCGCACGATCCGCCCGTACCCCGTCGCGTCCGGCACCTCGGCACTCAGCACGGTGACCGCGTTGCCGTCCGCGGAGTGCGTGGCCGCAAGCGCGTTGAGGGTCTCGCCGGTCAGCAGGGGAGTGTCCCCGCAGACGACCACGACGGTCCCGTCCACGCGCCCACCCAGCTCCTCCAACGCCATCCGCACGGCATGCCCGGTGCCGTTCTGCTGCGCCTGCACGGCCGTTCGTACGTCCGCGTCGGTGTCGGCGAGATGCGCGGTGACCTTCTCCCGGGCGTGCCCCACGACCACGACGAGGTTCTCGGGGTCCAACTCACGGGCGGCGGCGAGCACATGGCCCACGAGACTGCGACCGCACAGCTCGTGCAGGACCTTCGGTGTGGCCGACTTCATACGGGTGCCCTCACCCGCTGCGAGAACGACGACGGCTGCCGGGCGAATGGCGCTCACGGGATGCCCTTCGGCTGTGGAGGGGGTGGGGTGACATCCGCAGGATACCGGGGCGCTTCTTGGCGGACATGAGAGCGGGCCCTGACAGTGCTGTCAGGGCCCGAACAGAGCGTGGCTCCCCCGCCAGGACTCGAACCTGAAATACATCATCCAAAGTGACGTGTGTTGCCGATTACACCACGGGGGATTATGGGACGCAGCCTACGCGGTTCGCCGCTCGGCCTCCACCACCATGCCAGACCACCAGCCCTCGATGCGACGGTACAAGTCGGCCCCCTGCAGGACTCTGACTGCCAGGCAACCCCGGTAGGAGTCGCCGACGTTCTTCCGCACAGTCTTCGGGTTGTGCTTCTTCAGGGTCGTCTTGTAAAAAGCGGAGCGGTCGGCGCCGACGACGTTGGCCCAGTACTCTTCGGCGGCTGAGGCGTCCGCGCTCTCATGGATCATGACGGCGTACCGCATGCGCTCGCGCTCAACTCCGAGAAGGTCCAGCCAGGCCAGGTAGACCTTGATCATCCCGGGGTCGCTGTTGACGAAGATTACGCTTTCGCGGCGGTCGTACGGCTTGTCCTTGCTCCCCTCTGCCCAGTAGAGGCCGACACCCAAGAAGAACAACTCGCGGTCGGACATTGTGCCGATTTCTGCAGCGGCCACCCCCTTGGTCTGTTGGCGCTCCTTGTCCCGCCTCGCGCCCTCGTGCTCCCACCGCTTGCGTGCCGCCAGCTGTGCCTGTTCCGTCGAATCTCGCCGCTCCGGCTTCGGCAGATCACGTACCCACAGTGAGATCGAACTCTTCGAGCACCCCAGTTCCACCTGGATCTGGTCATAGGTCCAGCCCTGGAGGCGGAGTTCCCTCGCCCTGTCCCGTAGGTCGTCCTTCGCGTTCGGTCGCTTCGTCCATTCCGGGGGCGGCTCGCCCTCCAGGAGGCGGTTGAGGAGGTCGTTGTTGTCGATGTGCAGTCGGTCGCGGATCTGTCGTCGGCTGAGCCCGTCCTGCCGCAGGGCGACCGCCCGCTCCCGAAGCCCCTCGAAGTCCGCGTACTTGCGCTGTGGATGTGCCATAGGCATACCGTCCAGGCGGAATCCGATCTTCCGGCCTCGAACGGTGAGCGATTCAGCAGTTCGAGGGATAACGGGTGGTTTCGTGGTCGATCGGTCACTCAATGTGGTGTAGGCCAGTCGTCGAAATGCACCGGAAAACCTGCGGGCGCCGAACGTAGGCTGGAGGCATGACCACGACGGGGGAAGACACCACCGCGGCTCAGACAGGGCCGTGGTGGTGGGCAAGGTGGCGCAGTGCGGTGCTGGACGTGGGCCTGGCGTCGGCGTCCGCGGTGGAGTGTGCGTTCGAGGGGATCCGGTTCGCGGAGGACGCGGGGATCCCGATGGCCGCGGGGATCGTGTTCGGTGTGCTGGCGGGGTCGGTGCTGGTCGTCCGGCGCAAATGGCCGATCGCCGTCGTGCTCGTGAGCATCGCGATCACGCCGGCCCAGATGGGCTACCTCATGGGCATCGTCGGTCTGTACACGCTCGCCGCGTCCGAGCTGCCGCGGCGGATCATCGGCTCGCTGGCGGGGATGTCCCTCGTCGGGATGCTGATCGTGATGTTCGTGCGGGTGCGGCAGGACATGGCGCGCGGCGAGCTGGACCTGGGGGACTGGTTCGTGCCCTTCGCGTCGATCACGACCGCGATCGGGATGACCGCGCCGCCGCTGCTGCTCGGGCTGTATGTGGGGGCCAGGCGTCGGCTCATGGAGAGTCTGCGGGAGCGGGCCGACGATCTGGAGCGGGAGCTTCAGTTGCTCGCTGAGCGGGCCGAGGAGCGGGCGGAGTGGGCGCGGGGGGAGGAGCGGACCCGTATCGCTCGCGAGATGCATGACGTCGTGGCGCACCGGGTGAGCCTGATGGTGGTGCATGCGGCCGCGTTGCAGGCGGTGGCCCGGAAGGATCCTGAGAAGGCCGTGAAGAACGCGGCGCTGGTGGGGGACATGGGCCGGCAGGCGCTCACCGAGCTGCGGGAGATGCTCGGGGTGCTGCGCAGTGGGGATGGTTTCGGGCGGCAGGAGCGGGCGGCGGTTCCGCTGGTCGCGGTGGGGGTGGCGGCGGCCGCGGCGGCCTCGCGGGTCGTGGCGGAGGCCGATGGGCCTTGTCTGGATGATCTGGAGACGTTGATCGGGCAGTCGGCCGCGGCTGGGATGGCGGTGGATCTGTCGGTGGAGGGTGAGGTGCGGTCGTATGCCGCGCAGATCGAGCAGACGGCGTTCCGGGTGGTGCAGGAGGCGTTGACGAACGTTCACAAGCATGCGGCGGGTGCGAAGACGCACGTACGGCTGGCGCATCGGATGTCGGAGATCGCGATGCAGGTGGAGAACGAACCGCCGCCGGAGGTGCCGTCGCTCGCGTCGGCCCGGCTGCCGTCGGGGGGCAACGGTCTGGTGGGGATGAAGGAGCGGGTTTCCGCGCTGGGCGGGGTGTTTGTGTCGGGGCCGACGGACGCGGGGGGTTTCCGGGTGTCGGCGGTGATTCCGGCGGCGTAGGGCGCCGGGTGGTCAGCTCGCGGTGAGGCGGGCGGGTTCGATGCCGGAGAGCAGGGCGGTGAGGGCCTGGTCGGTGTCGGGGCCGAGGTACCAGTCGCCGGTGTGGTCGAGGGCGTAGACGCGGCCCTCGGTGTCGATGGCGAGGAGTGCCTGGGTGTCGGTCTCGGCGCCGAGGGGGCAGACCTCGCTGTCGAGGGCGCGGCCGAGGTCGGCGAGGGTGCGGGCCATGTGGAGGCCGTGCAGGGGGTCGAGGTGGAGGTGGGCGGGGGCGACCTGGCGGCCGGGGCCGGTGGGGGTCAGGTGGAGTCCGCCGAACTCGGCCCAGGCCTCGACGGCGGCGGGGAACACGGCGTGCCGGTGTCCGGCGGGTGAGGTGTGTTCGCGCAGGGCGTCGGCCCAGATCTCGGCCTGTTTTATGTCCCAGCGTCCGGGCTGCCAGCCGGCGGCGCGCAGGGCGGCGTCGACGGGGACGGGGAAGCGGGTGGTGCCGGTGCGGTCGGGGTGCATCTGCCCTTCGCGTTCGTCGAGGTCATGGGCGGGCGCCGGGGTGGTGCGGGGGGCGCCGTCGTGCGGGTGGTTCAGGTGGTGGGGGGTGGTGGGGTGGTTGCGGTCCTTCGGGGGTGGGGTTCGTTCGGGTGGTGGGGGGTCTGGTGGTGGGGGTGTCAGCCGCCGTTCGCTGTCGGGTCGACGATGCGTACGCCGAAGTGGGCGCTGAGGGCGGTGCAGGCGCGGCAGGGGGCGGCGAAGCTGCCGTGCAGCGGGTCGCCGTCCTCGCGGATGCGGCGGGCGGTGAGTTTGGCCTGCTTGAGGGCGCGGCGGGCCTCGCCGTTGGTCATCGGTTTGCGGGCGGCGCGCTTGCTGCGGGCGGCGTCGGCGGCGGCGATGTGCCGCGATATGAGCATGGTCTCGGCGCAGCGGCCGGTGAAGCGGTCCCGGCGGTCGCTGCCGAGGGTGTCGAGGAAGTCCTGGACGAGCGGGTGCAGCGGCGGGGCCTGGTCGCCGCGGGCGGCGGTGGAGGTGAGGGTGGCGCCGCGCACGGAGAGGGCGGCGGCGACCGTGGGCAGTATGCCGTCGCGGCGGTGCCGGAGCGTGGGCGCGTGGGGTCTTTCGGTGCTGCTCCAGCCGATGCGGGGATCGCCGTTGAGGCCGGTGTGCGGGACGGCGTTCGTGCCGGTCGTCGTGCCCGTGTGCGGCCCTGTGTGCGGTCCCGTCTGCGTCGTGTTCATGATCGTCATCCCCTCCCGAGCATCCCCCCGGAGGTCACAGACTGCCAAATGGCGTGGCTGGTGCGGAAGCTGGGGCGGTGCGACACGCCCGGGTTCGGGCGGGCTGTCACGGTGGGGTGACGGCTGGTCACGGAAGCGGATGGGTGCTGGCCGGTGGCCGGTGACCGGTGTCGTCGTACCGCATAGGCTGTCGGCACCGCGATCCAAGTGGTCGCCGCGATGCGCGCGGTTGACGCGTGGAGACGGACGAGACAGTCGATACGGCGCGTGGCGGCCCTGCATTTGTTCAAGGGGTCGCCGCGGGTCGTACCAGAGCGCCGCAGGGGGCTTTCGCCATGACGACAGGTCGGCTCGGGCAACAAGCCGCGCCGCCGAACGCGGCCTATGCCGGGCAGGTCGTGCATTTCCCGGATCCGGTCCGGGCCGCGCGTCATCCCCGAGGGGTGCGGGTGGACGAGCGTGGCTACCCCGACTTCTCGCCCTACGCGCGTGCGGCTGCGGAGATCGCCGAGCCGCCGGAGGGTTTCGGGGTCGACGAACTGCGGTTGACGGACTACGTGTCGGCGAACGCGGCCCTGTCGGCGACGGGTCACGAGTTGTGGGACACGGTGCCGGCGGTGGCGACGCCGCACGGCTGGACGTGGCATCACGTGGTGGGTTCGCGGCGGCTGGAGTTGGTCCCGGTCGAGGTGAAGGCGCTGCTGCGGCATCACGGCGGGATCGCGACGACCCGTGTCGACCAGAACAAGCGGGGGACGCGGCCGTTGCAGGAGACGCGTCCGGCGCATTTCGGGCTGCCGAAGTCGTCGGTGGCGGTGACGGAGTCGCAGGTGCAGGGGGTCGAGGAGGATCTCGGGTACCGGCTGCCGGGCGCGTACCGGTCCTTTCTGAAGGCGGCGGGCGGGTCGGCGCCGGTGGGGGCCGCGCTGGACGCGGAGTTGGGGCTGCTCGTGGACCAGCCGTTCTTCACGGTGCGGGACGAGGCGGCGGTCAACGACCTCGTGTACGTCAACAAGTGCCTGCGGGACCATCTGACGAAGGATTACCTCGGTGTCGGCTTCGTCCAGGGCGGTCTGCTGGCCGTGAAGGTGAAGGGCGAGGGGATCGGTTCGGTCTGGTTCTGCGCCTACGACGACGCGCGCGACGTCGATCCCACGGTGCCGCCGGCGGAGCGGGTGCGGCGGCTGTTGCTGCCGTGCGGTGCGGACTTCGACGTGTTCCTGTCCCGACTGGCCGGTAATCCGCCGGAGTTGGAGACGGTGGCGAACTTGATGGTGGACGGTGGGTTCGCCCGTTCCGTTCCCGTGTCTTCTTCCGTGTCGGGGGAGTGAGCTTCAGCGATGGTGACGTTCGCGCAGGCGCAGGAGCGCGCGGAAGAGTGGATCAACGGGGATGTGCCGTCGTACCAGCATCGTGAGGTGCGGGTGCGGGAGTTCGACCTCGGGTTCGTGGTGTGGGCCGAGGATCGTGCGGAGGGGCCGCGTTCGGACGGGGGCGCGCAGCGGCTGGTGATCGCCCGGGACAGCGGGGAGGCCACGCTGTGGCCCTCGTTGCCGGTGGGTGAGGTCATTCGCCGGTACGAGGAGGAGTACGGGGGCGAGGACGCGGGGGGTTCGTCCGTCGCGCCTGCTGCGTCCCGGGTCGATCTGAACCAGACGTCGTTCCTTCTGTCGCCGCCGGAGTGGTTGCAGGACGCGGCGGACAAGTTGGGGATCGGCGGGGCGGCGGACGGGGATGGGCCTTCCGGGGCGGGTGACGGTTCTTCTGGTTCGGGTGCGGTTCGGTCGGATGACGGTCGGTCGGGTTCGGGTTCGGGTGCCGGTCCGGGTTCGGGTGCCGTGGCGGGGGTGCCGGCCGGGGCGAGGCCGTGGACGGGGACCGACACCAACGGGGGCGAGGACCTGTCCGTGGCGTTGCCGGACACGGTGTTCTCGGCGCCGGTGAGCGATGGCAGTGGTGGTACGGAGGAGGGGGCGGGGGCTTCGTCGGCTTCGGAGGTCTCGGAGTTTTCGGAGGTCGGGGACGTCTCGGAGATCGTGGAGGTCTCTGAGGTCTCTGAGATCTCCGACTCCAGGACCGCGCGGATCTCGGGGGGCGGGCGGTCGTCGTCGTCCGGGGCGCAGGGGGGCGGTGGTACGTCGGGTGCGACTGCCTCGGGTGATCCGGGGGCCGGTGCCGTGCCTTCGTCTGTGCCGGGTGCGTCCTCGTACGGATATCCGCAGGGGGCCGGTGATGGTCCTGAGGCGGGTGTGCCCGGGGCCCCGGGGGCTCCCAGGCCCGCGCCGAGTGCCGGGGACATCGCTGATGTCGCCACCAGCAAGCTGGCGCCTCCGTCACGAGCGGCCGGTGGGCCGACCCCGCCGCCTCCGCCGGGTGCCCCTGGGGTGCCGGGTGCGCAGCCGGGGGGCGTGACTCCGCCGCCCGCTCCTGGTGCGCAGGGTGCCGGGTATGTGCCCACCCAGTTCGTGTCGGCGCCGGGTGTGGAGGGGCCCTCGGGTTCGGGGTCACCGCAGCCGCCGGGCCCGCCGTCGGCCCCTGCCGCACCCACTCCGCCGCCGCCGGGGGGCCCGGGATTCCCGGGTGCTCCGGGTGCGGCCGGCGCGCCTCAGCCTTCTGGCATCCAGGACGCCTCACCGTTCCCGAGTACGGCCGGTGCGCCGGGTGGGTCTGGTGCTTCCGGATTCTCGGGTGCTCCGGGTGCGGCTGGCGCGTCGCAGTCTCCTGGCGGTCCGGGTGCACCACAGTTTGCGAGCGTTCCGGGCGCGCCGGGTGGGTACGGATTCCCGGGTGCCCCCGGGGCGCCGGGTGGGTCCGGCGCTCCGCAGCCGCATGGTGTTCCGGCAACGCCGGGTGCGGCTGGCGCGCCTCAGTCTCCTGGCGCTCAGGGTGCACCGCAGTTCCCGAATGCCCCGGGTGGGTACGGATTCCCGGGCGCCCCGGGTGGGCCCGGCGCTCCCCAGTCCGGCGCCCCCGGCGCACGACAAGGGGTTGGCGCCCCCGGTGTGCCGCAGCCTCCCGGTCCCCCCGGTGTTCCACTGACCGGGTCCGGAGCCGTGCATCACGCGGAAACCGTGTTGTCCTCACCGCCGGTGGGCGGCCCCGGCATGTCTCCGCCGCCGCAAGCTCCCGCTTCTCCCGGTGCTCCGAGCTCCCCCAGCACCCCCGGCCATCCCGGTGTTCCGGGCTCTGCCGATGTCCCCGGAGTGCCCAGCGCCCCCGGGTTCCCCGGTGCCCCTGGAGCCGCTCCGGGCAGCCCTCAGCCGATGCCGCCCGGCACGATGCCGCCCCCGCCTCCGGGTGCCGTACCGTCCCCGGGCCCCGTGCCTCCCGCTGGACAGCCGATGCCGGGACAGCCCGCGCCGGGACAGCCCGCGCCGGGGCAGCCGGCGCCCGGGCACCCCGTCCCCGGTCAGCCCCCGGCCTACGGCTACCCCCAGCAGTCGCAGCCCACGGTGGGGCCCGGGTACCAGGCCGTGCTTCGCTACCGTGCGCAGGACGGGTCGGAGCAGCAGTTGATCCGGCGGTCGGCGCCGGGGATGCCGCACCCGGAGTGGCAGATCTTCCACGAGCTGCGCGGCATGAACGTACCCCCGGACCAAGTGCTGGAGCTCCACACCGAGTTGGAGTCCTGCGAGCTGCCGGGGGCGTACTGCGCGCGGATGATCCGGGAGCAGTGGCCGCAGGCGCGGATCGCGAGCATCGCGCCGTATGGGACGGATCACGCGAGCCGGCAGCAAGGTATGCAGCAACTGCTGGCGCACCAGGGCGAGTTGCACCAGGTGGCCGACGGTCCGGCGCGTCCGGCGCCCGTACGCGCCCCCCTGCCCCCGGTCCAGGCCGTGCCGCCGGTTCCGCCGGAGGGTGTGGCGCAGGAGCTGGCGGGGGCTTTCGGGCCGGGGATCTTCCGGTTCGAGCAGGTCGCGGTGGACCGCCAGGGCGTGCCGCCGGTCGTCGCGCACTCGCTGGTCGTGGCGGGGTTGCCGTTGGACATGGGCCCGTTCTTCTGGGCGCAGGCCCAGCCGGGGCGACCGGTGCCGACGCTGGCCGAGTTGGCGGCCGAGCGCGGGGTGCAGCCGGCCTCGGACGCGGGCTCGTACCTCGTCATGGGCAGCGACTTCGGCAAGGCGATCTGTGTGCAGTACGGCACCGCGAACATCGTCGCCGTACCCGTGGAGGCCGGCCCGGGCGGTGCGCCCGTACCGCCGCAGTTCGTGAACACGGGTCTGCCCGAGTTCCAGCGCTGTCTGGCACTGCTCGGCCGGATGTGGCGGCTTCGCTTCGGCCTGAACCAGGAGCAGGCGGGCCGTTGGACCGTCGACTTCCAGGCCCAGCTGGCCGCACTCGACCCGGCGGCGCTGGGTTCGCCGGAGAGCTGGTGGTCGGTGTTGCTCGAACAGATGTGGGACGGGCTGCTGTGATCCCCCGCATGTCCCCCCGCCGCCGCTGATCCACGCGCGCGTGAAGGGCCGGACCTGGTCGTGTGACCAGGTCCGGCCCTTTTTCGCGCGCACCCGATGACGTGACGATCCGTGACGACAGCGGCTGTGTGCGGAGTGTCGCGTTATGAACATTTCCGTCCGATACATCAAGATGTGCGCGAAATCATGATTTCGCGCCCGTTCGGGTCGTCGGCGAGAGGGGTTCCAGGATGAGCAGCGCACCGGTGTCGCCCCCGGGGTTCGTGGCCGTACGGGGGCGCGGTTACCGCCCCGAACAGGTCGACGCGTACGCCGCCGCCCTGTCCCGGGACCGTGACGCCGCCTGGGAACGAGCCGCCCGGCTCACCGTGCTCGCCAGGGAGATGGAGGCCGACGCGGTGCGGCTGCGGGAGGTCGTGGCGGAGCTGGTCCCGCAGTCGTACGAAGCCCTCGGGGAGGGAGCCCGGCGACTCTTCGAGATGGGGGAGGAGGAGGCCGAGGCCGTCCGGGAGAGGGCGCGGCAGGAGGCGCAGCGCCTCGCGGACGAGGCCCGGGCGCACGCCGACGGCGTACAGAATGCCGCACAGGCGCACGCCGACACCGTGCGCGCCGAGGCTGACGAACGCGCCCGTCAGCGGCTGCTCGCCGCGCGCGCCGAGGCCGACGAGATCCGGGTCGCCGCCCGGCGTGAGG
The DNA here is from genome assembly GCF_040606575.1 of Streptomyces sp. NPDC005402. Classification (NCBI taxonomy): domain Bacteria; kingdom Bacillati; phylum Actinomycetota; class Actinomycetes; order Kitasatosporales; family Streptomycetaceae; genus Streptomyces; species Streptomyces sp. NPDC005402. The sequence continues at coordinate 143,905 of NZ_JBEXFB010000007.1, read as the reverse complement.
TGAAACAGGGGCGCGGGGAGGCGCTGGCGGTGTTGCGCGACGTACGCCAGCGCACCATCGCGATGCTCGCGGAGCAGGCCAGGGAGCAGGCGGAGCGGTGGGCCGAGGTGGAGCGGGCCGAGGAGAAGCGGGTGGCCGAGGCGGACGCGCGGTGCGCCGAACGGGTGGCGCGGGCGGAGGAGGCCCTGTCGGAGGCGAAACGGGGGTTCGCGGAGGCGGAGGCGTCGGTGGGGCAGCACGAGGAGGACGCACGCGCGCGTGCGGCGGAGATCCTTGCCGAGGCGCGGGGCGAGGAGGAGCGGATCGCCCGGGAGACGGAACGGGTGCTGCGGGAGCACGTCGAGCGCTGGGACGCGGTCCAGGCCGAGATGGACCACGTGCGCAGTAGTCTGACGGCGCTGACGGGGAGGGCGGCGACGGAGTGACAGCCGGGCCGGCCAGGCCAGGCCAGGCAGGTCGGCGGGGGTGACCGGAGTGGCTGGGCCAGGGCAGCTGGAGCAGCGGCGCGGGCCTGATGCCGCCCGCCCACACCCACCCAGGGGCGCGGGGGAACCGCGCGACCAGCCCTCCACCGACCCGGGCCCTACAGACGTCCCCGTCTCACCCCCCACCCCTCCACCGACCCGGGCCCTACAGACGTCCCCGTCTCACCCTCCACCCCTACTACCGACCCGCGCCCGACAGGCGACCCCGGCTCACCCCCGCCGCACGGCCCCCGCCAGAATCCACCCCTCCACCGCCTCGTACTGCTTGCGCTGCTCCTCCGTCTTCCGCCGCCCCGAGACCACCGTGCCCAGCCAGCCGAACAGGAAGCCCGCCGGGACGGACACCAGGCCGGTCGTCGTGAACGGCAGCCAGTTGAAGTCGGCCTCGGGGAAGGCGGACACGGGTGACCCGGAGACGAGATTCGTGCCCGGCATCAGCGCCAGCACTGTGACCGTGCCGCCGATCAGCGTGCAGAGCAGCCCCGTTCGGGTGTAGCGCCGCCAGAAGAGGGTGTAGACGAGCGCGGGGGCCAGTGCGGAGGCGCCGACGCAGAAGGACAGGATCACCAGCGGCTGCAGACTGCGGTGCTGGATCAGCGTCGCGAGGAGGATCGTGGGGACGCCGACCGCCAGCGCGGACACCCGGGCCAGCAGGATCTCGCGCTGCGGCGGCATCGACGGCGCGCGGGCGGCGAACACGTCGTGGGCGAGGGAGTTGGCGCAGGCGAGGATCATCCCGGCGACGGAGGCGAGCAGGGTGAGGAAGAGTGCCGTGGTGACCGTGGTGAAGAGAAACGTCTCCCCGGTCGACACGTCGGGTCCGAACACCGCCCGGGAGCCCAGCAGATAGGCCGTGTTGCCCTGCGGATCCGCCTCCGCGATCACCGTCCGCCCGATCATCGCCGTCGCTCCGACCCCGACGACCGTGATGACCAGGACGAACACGGCCACCGCGGACACCGCCCAGGACATCGAACGCCGTACCTGACGGGCGCTGGAGGCGGTGTACATGCGCATGGTGACGTGCGGCAGACACGCCCCGCCGATGACGACCGCGAGCTGTGAGGTGATCATGTCGAGGCGCGGATACGGCCCGCCCGCGAACTCCAGCCCGGACCGCAGGAAGTCCTGCCCCACCCCGCTCTGCCGGGCCGCCGTGTCGAACAGCGCACCCGGGTTCCAGGAGAACCGGTTCATCACCAGTACGGCCACCACGGCGCCCGAGCCGAGCAGCATGACGATCTTCAGGATCTGGATGAGGGCGGTGCCCTTCATGCCGCCGATGGCCGCGTAGCTGATCATCAGGATGCCCAGACCGATGATGAAGCCGGTCTTCAGCGAGTCGCCGGAGAACCCGAGGATGAACGCCAGCAGTTGGCCGGCGCCGGCGAGCTGCACCAGCATCAGCGGCAGCAGCGCGGCGAGGGTGACCAGGCACGCGGCGACGCGTACCGCACGTCCCGGCATCCGGCGCGCCAGCGCGTCGCCCATGGTGAACCGGCCCGCGTTGCGCAGGGGTTCGGCCAGCAGGAACATCAGCAGCATCAGCGACAGGACGGTGCTGAGCGCGAGGACGATGCCGTCGTAGCCGCACAGGGCGATGACGCCGCCCGTACCGAGCACGGTCGCCGCGGAGATGTAGTCGCCCGCGATGGCGAGGCCGTTGCGCATCGCGGACAGGGAGCTGTAGCCGGTGTAGAACTCGTCGAGGTCGTCGCCGTCCGGGCCGGTCATCACGCACAGCAGGAGGGTGACGGTGGCGACGGCGGAGAACGCCACCAGGCTCATCGCCTGCGCGGAGTCGCTGAAGCCGGTCATCGGGCCGCCGCCCCTCGCCTGGCGTCCACCTCGGACTGCTTGCGGATGCGGTCCGCGAGCGGGTCGACGTAGCGGCGCGCGGTGTGCTCGTACACGGCGATCGCCAGCCAGGTGACGGGCAGTTGGAGCAGGGCGAGGAGCAGTCCTGTGGGCAGTCCGTCGGTGACGCTGCTCGCCATGAAGGACGGCGCGTACGCGGACAGGACGAGGAAGAGCGTGAAGTAGCCGAGCGCGGTGAGTGTGGCGGTGCGCCGCTGCCAGCGGTAGGCGCCGCGCAGGATCCGCAGGTCGCTGTGGTGGCCGAGCGGGGAGCGGTGGCGTGGGTGGTGGGCGGCCGGTTCGGGCGGCGGTGCGGGTGGTTGCCAGGGGTAGGTGGGATACGGCTGCGACGGGTCGTAGGACATCCCGTGCTCCTTGCGTGGCTCGGGCCCGGCGTGGCGGACCGCAGGGAGTTGGGGGGTGGGCGGGGGAGCGGAGCCCCGCACGTTACTCGTCGGTTCGACGTTGCACAGCCCTTTTGACAAACTGATCGGTCGGTATGCGCTTACTTCTCTGACCTGCGGTGTTACCCCCGTTAACTCAGACTTTTGGGCTCACCGGAGCGTGCTCGGTCCCTCACTTCGGGTGCACGGGGCGCCCGTTGTTCACTGCTCCTCGATCACCGGAAACCTCCGCGGCGCCAGCACCAGCAGCACCCCGAACGCCAGGGCCGCCGCGCACCCCGCGCCCACGTACACCGCGTGCACCGCGTCCGCGATGGCGGCGCGGGTCGCCTCCGGGGCCGTACCCGCGTCCAGCGCGCGCGTGACGGAGTCGAGGTCGCTCGCGCCGCCCAGGCGGCTCGCCAGGACGCCGTTGGCCACGGCTCCGAAGACCGCCGCGCCCACCGTCTGGCCGGTCTGGCGGCAGAAGAGGACGGACGCGGTCGTCGTGCCGCGTTCCGCCCAGCCGACCGTCGACTGGACCCCGACGATCAGGGGGAGTTGGAACAGGCCCAGCGCGGCGCCCAGGAGCAGCATCAGCAGGGTGGGCTGCCAGGCCGCGCCCGGGTAGGGGAGGAGGGGGAAGGCGAACAGGATCAGGGTGGCCGCTCCGATGCCCAGCATCGCCGTGTGGCGAAAACCGATGCGCCGGTAGACGTGCTGACTCAGGGCCGCCGACACCGGCCAGCTCAACGTCCATACGGACAGCACGAATCCGGCGGCGACCGGGGCGAGGCCGAGCACCGACTGGGCGTACGTCGGCAGGAAGACCGTGGGGGCCACCATGAGGAGTCCCAGGGCGCCGAGGGCCAGGTTCACCGCGGCGATCGTGCGGCGGCGCCAGACCCAGCCGGGGATGATCGGCTCCGCCGCCCGGCGTTCGATCAGGATCACGGCGGCCACCAGGGCAAGTCCCGTGCCGAACAGGGCCAGTGACGGCCACGACAGCCACGGCCAGGCCACCCCGCCCTGCACGAGCGCCGTCAGCAGTACGCCCCCGCACGCGAACACCGCGAGCGCGCCCGCCCAGTCGACACGCGCACGCGTGGAGGGCGCTTCCCGGACCGGCTCGTGCAGATACCGCGCGATCAGCCACAGCGCGGCCGCCCCGATCGGCAGGTTGACCAGGAAGATCCACCGCCAGCCCGCGTAGGCGGCGAGCACCCCGCCGATCCCCGGCCCCGCGACCGCCGCCACCGCCCACACCGTGGACAGCCTGGCCTGGATCTTCGGGCGTTCCGCCAGCGGGTACAGGTCGGCGGCGAGCGTCTGGACCGTGCCCTGAAGAGCTCCGCCGCCGAGCCCTTGGACGATCCGGAAAGCGATCAGCGCCCCCATGTTCCACGCCAGCGAGCACAACAGCGAGCCGAGCAGGAACAGTGCCGCGCCCACGATCAGCACCGGCTTGCGCCCGAAGGTGTCGGACAGCTTGCCGTACACCGGCAGCGTCACCGTCACGGCCAGCAGATAGCCCGAGAACAGCCAGGAGAAGACCGAGAAGCCGCCCAGGTCGCCGACGATCTGCGGGACCGCCGTGGAGACGATGGTGGCGTCCAGGGCCGCGAGCGCCATCGCGAGCATCAGGGCCGCTACGACGGCCCCGCGCCGGTGCGTGGAAACGTGCCGCGCGGACTCGCGTATCGACGGCTTCGTGTCGTCCACGCGGATTCCTTCCCCCTGCATCTATCTGCCGGCGACCACTCTCCCACTTGACCCTCACGCGGCGGCAGGGTGCAGGCTCGGCGCACCGGAGGGTGGAGCCGACCCCTAGATCGCCTCCACCCGACGGTGGACTGCCCCTAGGGGTACCTCCGTACTACGGCTGGGGGAGGGTTCGTACCGTCGGAGGAGGAGAAGAGCCGGGGTCCGTCCTTAACCTGGCTTTACGCCGCTGGGGAGCGGTGGGGGAGGGGCGACCGGATCGACGGGGGTGGGGTTTTCCCCCGTAGAAGAGGGTGCTGAGCACCAGCGCGCCGGACCGTCCCGCGGACCAGACTGAACGCCGTACCAAGCACAGGCACCAGCACCTACCGAACGCCGGGCGGTCCCGGCGGCTCATTGGCTGACCGATATAGGAGACATACCGTGACATCGGCTGTAACCATCACCAGGCACGGGGGCACTGGCGGGCGTACGGCCGTTGCCGCGCGGGCTCGGCAGGTCGTCAAGGCGTACGGGTCCGGGGAGACCCGGGTCGTCGCCCTCGACCATGTGGACGTGGACATCGCTCGCGGACAGTTCACCGCGATCATGGGCCCCTCGGGGTCCGGCAAGTCCACCCTCATGCACTGCCTCGCCGGTCTCGACACCGTGACGAGCGGTCAGATCCATCTGGACGACACCGAGATCACCGGCCTCAAGGACAAGAAGCTCACGCAACTGCGCCGGGACCGGGTCGGGTTCATCTTCCAGGCGTTCAACCTGCTTCCGACGCTCAACGCGCTCGAGAACATCACGCTGCCCATGGACATCGCCGGGCGCAAACCGGACAAGCAGTGGCTCGCGCGGGTGGTCGACACCGTGGGGCTCTCGGACAGGCTCAAGCACCGGCCCACCCAGCTCTCCGGCGGCCAGCAGCAGCGCGTCGCCGTGGCCCGCGCCCTGGCCGCCCGGCCCGAGATCATCTTCGGTGACGAGCCGACCGGAAACCTCGACTCCCGCGCGGGCGCCGAGGTGCTGGGATTCCTGCGCAAGTCCGTCGACGAGCTCGGGCAGACCATCGTGATCGTCACGCACGACCCGGTGGCCGCCTCGTACGCGGACCGGGTGCTGTACCTCGCCGACGGCCGGATCGTCGACGAGATGTACAAGCCGACCGCGGAGGCCGTCCTGGACCGCATGAAGGACTTCGACGCCCGGGGGCGCACGTCATGACCGTCATGAAGACCTCCATGCGCAACTTCTTCGCGCACAAGGGACGCATGGCCCTGTCGGCCGTCGCGGTCCTGCTGTCGGTCGCCTTCGTCTGCGGGACGCTGGTGTTCACCGACACGATGAACACCACCTTCGACAAGCTCTTCGCGGCCACGTCCTCGGACGTGACGGTGAGCGCCAAGGGCGCCTCCGACAGCGGTGAGACCACCTCCGACAACGGCAAGCCGCCGGTCATGCCGGCCTCGGTGCTGACGAAGGTGCGCGAGGCGCAGGGCGTGAAGGTGGCGGAGGGGACCGTCTTCTCGACCTCGGTGACCGTGGTGGACGCCGACAAGGACAGCCTCTCGCCGTCCGGCGGCGGCCCGACCATCGTCGGCAGCTGGAACGGCAACGACGCCCGGACCATGAAGGTCACCTCCGGTACGGCGCCGAAGAACTCGGGCCAGGTCATGGTCGACCAGGACACCGTCGACAAGCACCACCTGAAGCTCGGCGACGAGATCGGCGTCATCAGCGCGGTCGGCACGCACACCGCGAAGATCTCCGGTGTCGCCGAGTTCCAGGTCACCAACCCCGGCGCTGCGATCTTCTACCTGGACACCAGGACCGCCCAGCAGACGCTCGTCGGCGAGCCGAACGTGTTCACGAACGTCAACGTCACGGCCGCGGCCGGGGTCACCGACGCACAGCTCAAGAAGAACGTCGCCGCCGAACTCGGCGGCACCTACAAGGTGCAGACGGCCAAGGAGACCGCCGACGCCAACCAGAAGGACGTCGAAGGCTTCATGAACGTCATGAAGTACGCGATGCTCGGCTTCGCCGGGATCGCCTTCCTCGTCGGCATCTTCCTGATCATCAACACCTTCTCGATGCTGGTCGCCCAGCGCACCCGGGAGATCGGCCTGATGCGGGCGATCGGGTCCTCGCGCAAGCAGGTCAACGGGTCCGTGCTGGTCGAGGCGCTCCTCCTGGGCGTCTTCGGGTCGGTGCTCGGGGTCGGCGCGGGCGTCGGGCTCGCGGTCGGGCTGATGAAGCTCATGGGCTCCATGGGCATGAACCTGTCGACCAGCGATCTGACGGTCGCCTGGACGACTCCCCTGGTCGGCCTGCTGCTCGGCGTGGTCGTCACCGTCCTGGCCGCCTGGCTGCCGGCCCGCCGCGCGGGCAAGGTCTCGCCGATGGCCGCCCTGCGCGACGCCGGTGCCCCCGCGGACGCCAAGGCGGGCCGCGTACGGGCCCTGGTGGGCACGCTCCTGACCGGCGGCGGCGCTTACGCGCTCTACCTCGCCGCCGCGGCCGACAAGGCCAAGGAGGGCTCCTCGTGGCTCGCCCTCGGCGTGGTGCTCTCCCTGATCGGCTTCGTCGTGATCGGCCCGCTCCTGGCGGGCGGCGTGGTGCGCGTCCTGGGCGCGGTCGTCCTCAGGGTGTTCGGCCCGGTCGGCCGCATGGCCGAGCGCAACGCCCTGCGCAACCCGCGCCGTACCGGAGCCACGGGCGCCGCCCTGATGATCGGCCTCGCGCTGGTCGCCTGTCTGTCGGTCGTCGGCTCCTCCATGGTCGCCTCGGCCACGGACGAACTCGACAAGACGGTCGGCACGGACTTCATCGTCCAGTCCGACAGCGGACAGATGGTCACGCCGGCGGCCGTGAAGGCCGTGAAGGCCACGCCGGGGCTCGAGCAGATCACCGAGTACAAGAGCACGGAGGCCGACTACACGACCCCCGACGGCAAGACGCTCAAGGACACCGACATCACGGCGGCCGATCCGACGTACGCGACCGTCCTGCGTACCAAGACGGTCGCCGGCAAGCTCGCCGACGCCTACCGGCCCGACTCGATGTCCGTGCACGACAAGTTCGCCAAGGCGCACGGCATCCACCTCGGGTCGAAGATCAAGGTCGCCTTCAAGGACGGCGCGACCGCGAACCTGACGGTGCGGGCCATCACGAGCAGCGAGGGACTCATCGACGCGGGCTCGAAGTACATCTCCACCGCCACCCTCGCCAAGTACGTCCCGGCCGACAAGATGCCGCTCGACCAGCTGGTCTTCGCCAACGCCAAGGACGGGCAGCAGGACACCGCGTACAAGTCGCTGAAGTCGGCGCTGCACGACTATCCGCAGTACACCGTGCGGGACCAGACCGACTACAAGGAAGCGTTCAAGGACCAGATCGGGCAGCTCCTGAACATGATCTACGGCCTGCTGGCCCTCGCGATCATCGTCGCGATCCTCGGTGTCGTGAACACCCTGGCGCTCTCGGTGGTCGAGCGGACCCGGGAGATCGGCCTCATGCGGGCGATCGGCCTCTCGCGGCGCCAGCTGCGGCGGATGATCCGCATGGAGTCTGTGGTGATCGCGCTCTTCGGCGCACTGCTCGGGCTGGGGCTGGGCATGGGCTGGGGCGCCACCGCCCAGAAGCTCCTCGCCCTGCAGGGCCTGAAGGTCCTGGAGATCCCCTGGCCGACGATCATCGCGGTCTTCGTCGGATCGGCCTTCGTGGGCCTGTTCGCCGCCCTGATCCCGGCGTTCCGGGCGGGCCGGATGAACGTCCTGAAGGCGATCGCGACCGAGTAGCCACCACGGACGGGGGAACGGGCCCGGCGCCGAGGAGTCACGGGGGACTTCTCGGCGCCGGGTTCTTCGCTGTCCACGGGAGCCTGCGGGGTGCCCGCGGGTGCTTCGCCGTCCATAGGGCACCCGGGGGTGAGGCGGGGTTGTCCACAGGCTCCGACGGCCGGGCCGACGCCGTCGTAGGCTGGAGACCCCCCGGCCCTTCGTTGCGTCGGGCCCTTCGCGTTGCCCACTCCCCGCAAACCCCCCGGACGAAAGCCGCCCAGAATGAGCCTGCACGGTCTGCTCGACGCCGTCGTCAAAGACCCCGCCCTCGCGGAAGCGATCACGGCGGCCCAGGACGGCAACCGCATGCACGTCGACCTGGTCGGCCCCCCGGCGGCCCGCCCCTTCGCGATCGCCGCCCTCGCGCGTGAGGCCGGCCGTCCCGTCCTCGCGGTGACGGCGACGGGCCGTGAGGCGGAGGACCTGGCCGCCGCCCTGCGCTCCCTGCTCCCCTCGGAAGGGGTCGTGGAGTACCCGTCCTGGGAGACCCTCCCGCACGAGCGGCTCAGCCCCCGCTCCGACACCGTCGGCCGTCGGCTGGCCGTCCTGCGCCGCCTGGCCCACCCGCGCCCCGACGACCCCGAGACCGGCCCGGTCTCCGTGGTCGTCGCACCCGTACGATCCGTGCTCCAGCCGCAGGTCAAGGGCCTCGGCGACCTGGAACCGGTGGCCCTGCGCACCGGCCAGACCGCCGACCTGAACGCGATCGTGGAAGCCCTCGCCGCCGCCGCGTACGCGCGCGTGGAGCTCGTCGAGAAGCGCGGCGAGTTCGCCGTACGAGGTGGCATCCTCGACGTCTTCCCGCCCACCGAGGAACACCCCCTGCGCGTCGAGTTCTGGGGCGACGACGTCGAGGAGATCCGCTACTTCAAGGTCGCCGACCAGCGCTCCCTGGAGGTCGCCGACCACGGCCTGTGGGCCCCGCCCTGCCGCGAACTGCTCCTGACGGACGACGTCCGCGCCCGCGCGCGTGCCCTCGCCGACGAGCACCCCGAGCTCGGTGAACTGCTCGGCAGGATCGCCGAGGGGATCGCCGTGGAGGGCATGGAGTCCCTGGCTCCCGTCCTCGTCGACGACATGGAGCTCCTGATCGACGTCCTGCCCAAGGGCTCCATGGCCGTGGTGTGCGATCCGGAGCGGGTGCGCACGCGTGCCTCCGACCTCGTGGCCACCTCGCAGGAGTTCCTGCAGGCGTCCTGGGCGGCCACCGCGGGCGGCGGCGAGGCGCCCATCGACGTCGGCGCGGCCTCCCTGTGGTCCATCGCCGACGTCCGTGACCGCGCGCGCGAACTGGACATGATGTGGTGGTCGGTGTCGCCGTTCGCCGCGGATCTCGAACTGGAGGCGGACACCCTCAAGCTCGGCATGCACGCGCCCGAGACCTACCGCGGTGACACCGCCAAGGCGCTCGCCGACACCAAGGGCTGGCTCGCCGACGGCTGGCGCGCGGTCTTCGTGACCGAGGCGCACGGCCCCGCGGCCCGTACCGTCGAGGTGCTGGGCGGCGAGGGCATCGCGGCCCGCCTGGACGCGGAGCTCGCGTCCCTGAGCCCGTCCGTCGTGCACGTGGCGTGCGGCTCCATCGAGTACGGCTTCGTGGACCCGGCGCTGAGACTCGCCGTCCTGACCGAGACCGACCTGACCGGGCAGAAGGCGGCCGGCAAGGACGGCGCCCGGATGCCCGCGCGGCGCCGCAAGACGATCGACCCGCTCACCCTGGAGGCGGGCGACTACATCGTCCACGAACAGCACGGCGTCGGCCGCTACATCGAAATGGTCCAGCGGACCGTGCAGGGCGCCACGCGCGAGTACCTCGTCGTCGAGTACGCCCCCGCCAAGCGCGGCCAGCCCGGGGACCGGCTCTACATCCCCACCGACCAGCTGGAGCAGATCACCAAGTACGTCGGCGGCGAGGCCCCCACGCTGCACCGGCTCGGCGGCGCCGACTGGACCAAGACCAAGGCGCGCGCGAAGAAGGCCGTCAAGGAGATCGCCGCCGACCTGATCAAGCTGTACAGCGCGCGGATGGCGGCCCCCGGGCACGCGTTCGGCGCGGACACCCCCTGGCAGCGTGAACTGGAGGACGCCTTCCCGTACGCGGAGACGCCCGACCAGCTCACCACCATCTCCGAGGTCAAGGAGGACATGGAGAAGTCGATCCCCATGGACCGCCTGGTCTGCGGCGACGTCGGCTACGGCAAGACCGAGATCGCGGTCAGGGCCGCCTTCAAGGCCGTGCAGGACGGCAAGCAGGTGGCCGTCCTCGTGCCGACGACCCTGCTGGTGCAGCAGCACTTCGGGACGTTCAGCGAGCGGTACTCCCAGTTCCCGGTGGTCGTGAAGGCGCTCAGCCGCTTCCAGTCCGACACCGAGGCGAAGGCCGTCCTGGAGGGGCTGCGCGAGGGCTCGGTGGACGTCGTCATCGGCACCCACCGGCTGTTCTCCTCGGAGACCAAGTTCAAGGACCTCGGCCTGGTCATCGTCGACGAGGAGCAGCGCTTCGGCGTCGAGCACAAGGAGCAGCTGAAGAAGCTCCGCGCCAACGTCGACGTGCTGACCATGTCCGCCACCCCCATCCCGCGCACCCTGGAGATGGCGGTCACCGGCATCCGCGAGATGTCGACGATCACCACGCCCCCGGAGGAGCGCCACCCGGTGCTCACCTTCGTCGGGCCGTACGAAGAGAGGCAGATCGGCGCGGCCATCCGCCGTGAACTGCTGCGCGAGGGCCAGGTCTTCTACATCCACAACCGGGTCGAGTCGATCGACCGGGCGGCTTCGCGCCTGCGTGAGATCGTCCCCGAGGCGCGCATCGCCACCGCGCACGGCCAGATGTCGGAGCAGGCCCTCGAACAGGTCGTCGTCGACTTCTGGGAGAAGAAGTTCGACGTGCTCGTGTCGACCACGATCGTCGAGTCGGGCATCGACATCTCCAACGCGAACACGCTGATCGTGGAGCGCGGCGACAACTTCGGCCTGTCCCAGCTGCACCAGCTGCGCGGCCGGGTGGGCCGTGGCCGCGAGCGCGGCTACGCGTACTTCCTGTACCCGCCGGAGAAGCCGCTGACGGAGACGGCGCACGAACGCCTGGCGACGATCGCCCAGCACACGGAGATGGGCGCGGGCATGTACGTCGCGATGAAGGACCTGGAGATCCGCGGCGCGGGCAACCTCCTCGGCGGCGAACAGTCCGGGCACATCGCGGGCGTCGGCTTCGACCTGTACGTCCGCATGGTCGGCGAGGCCGTCGCGGACTACCGGGCCTCCCTGGAGGGCGGTGTCGAGGAGGAGCCGCCGCTGGAGGTCAAGATCGAGCTCCCGGTCGACGCCCACGTCCCGCACGACTACGCGCCGGGCGAGCGGCTGCGCCTGCAGGCCTACCGCGCGATCGCCTCGGTGAACACCGAGGAGGACATCAAGGCCGTACGCGAGGAACTCGTCGACCGCTACGGCAAGTTGCCCGAGCCGGTGGAGAACCTGCTCCTGGTGGCGGGACTTCGGATGCTCGCCCGCGCGTGTGGCGTCGGCGAGGTCGTCCTCCAGGGCACCAACATCCGCTTCGCCCCGGTGGAGTTGCGGGAGTCGCAGGAGTTGCGACTCAAGCGGCTCTATCCGGGCACCGTCATCAAGCCGGCCGCGCACCAGGTGCTGGTGCCGCGCCCCAAGACCGCGAAGGTCGGCGGAAAGCCGGTGGTCGGGCGGGAGTTGCTCGGCTGGGTGGGGGAGTTCTTGACGTCGATCCTGGGGTCGTGACGGGTCTTGACGGGTTCGTGACGGGTCTTGACGAGGTCGTGACGGAGCCTCGACGGGCGGAGTCGGGGCCGGGCGCCGGTTGCGTGGATCTGATGGGGGAGCGACCCGCGGTCGGGCCCGTGGGTCGCCCGGTTGGGCCGTGGGCCGTGCGTGTGGGCCGGTGGGCTCAGGCAGGGGTGTCGCGGCCACCGGTTGTGCACGTGAGGTGACGGGCTGGGACGAGGGCACGGCGGCCGCCGGTGGGCTGACGCGGGTCCTTCGGGGCCGCCGGCCGTTCGTGGGTGCCGGTGAGTCGACGCGAGGGCGTCGCGCCCGCCCGGTCGCCCGTGGGTGCCGGTGGTCCCACGCGGGGCCGTCGGGAGGCGGTGCCCTGTCGCGGGGCGCGCATGCGGTGATGCCGCTGCGGTCGCTCTGGGGGACGGTCGTCCGCTGAAGCCGGGACGCTCTGATCAATTCCCCCTGCCCGGCGGGCGGTTGTGTTCAGTGCGTGCGGAACAGCGTGGTCGCCAGCGTCCTGAACACTTCCTCGGGGTCGCTGTCGCCGACCGGGCCGTCCAGGTTGTGGCTGAGGAGCAGCGTGGCGAAGCCGTGGGCGAGGGACCAGGCGGCGACTCCCGCGAGGCGGCTGTCGATGCCGAAGTCGTCGGCGTGCACTGCTGAGACCGCGGAGCGCAGGGCGTCGGTGGCCAGGGCGCGGGCCGTGGTGAGTTCGAGGTCGCCGGTGCGCAGCAGTTCGGGCGCGAACATCACCTGGAAGTGGGCCGGGTGCTCGCGGGCGAAGCGTACGTAGCGCACGCCCGCGTCCTTGAGGTCCGAGGCGTCGTTGACGGCGTCCGCGAGCAGCGCGAATCCTTCGGCGGCGATCGCCGTGAGCAGCCCGGTGCGGTCCCGGAAGTGGTGGGCCGGGGCGGCGTGCGAGACCCCGGCGCGGCGGGCCAGGTCGCGCAGGCTCAGCCCGGCGGGACCGTCGGCGGTGATGACGTCGAGCGCTGCGGTGAGGATCGCGTGGCGCAGATCGCCGTGGTGGTAGGGGCGGTTCGGTCGGTCGGTTTCCGCGGGTGCCATGGTCAGAGCGTACGCCCGATCTAGGCATTGACAAGTTCGGGCTGCCGGGGCAATCTAGTCAGTGTCAAGTTATGGGCCGGGTTCGAGGCCCCGGGGACTTCACTGACGACGGGGGTATGGCATGTCGAAGCATGAGCACAGGACCGAGGACGAGGCCGGTGGGGCGCCTGACGCTGTGGAGCTGACCCGGGTGCGCCAGCTCTGGCATCTGCTGGAACCCCTGCACGCGGTGCTCTACTACGCGCCGGAGGTCTCCGAGGAGATGGCGGCGCTCGGGTACGACACGATGGAGCGCTGGCCGAGCTACTTCCCCCTGCGTGCCGCGCCGTTGGGGCCGGTGGGCGCCGAGCGTGTGACGTCCGCGTTCTACAGCTTCAGTCCCCGCATGGTCGCCGAGCACATGGACTCCGCGTGGGCGACCGCCGCGCCCGGTGCGGTGCTGGCGGCAAGGCTGCGGGGGATCGACCGGGCCTACCACGCGCTGTTCGGCGACCGCGTCAACAGCCCCGAGCTGGCGGAGGCAGCCGCTCTCGCCCGGCGCGCGGCCGAGGCGGTGAACACGGCCGGCCGGCCGCTGGCTGCGGCCAACGCCGAGCTGGGGTGGCCCGAGGCCCCTCACCTCCAGCTGTGGCAGGCGGCGATGATCCTGCGTGAGCACCGCGGCGACGGCCACATAGCGGCTCTGCTCATCGCCGGCCTCGACCCGGTCGAGTCGCTGGTCTCCTTCGCCGCGATCGGCGCCGCGTCCGTCGAGCGCTTCGAGAGCCGAGGCTGGAGCGCCGGGGAATGGGAGTCCGCGCGCGAGCGCCTGACGGCCCGCGGTCTGGTCGACGAGCACGGCGAGGCCATGGACGCCGGCCGCGACCTCCGCCACCGCGTGGAACACCACACGGACCGACTCGCGGCTGCCCCATGGCAGTTGCTCGGGACGGCCGACGTGACCCGACTCGCGGACCTGCTCGGTGACTTCTGGGTCGCGGTGCTGTCCTCCGGGCTGCTCCCGTCGGAGACGACCCTCGGCATCGGCAAGGTCTGACCGTGGTAGTCAGGACGGATGCTCGGACGACTTCCCCTCGCGGAACAACTGGACGCCTTCCGTTCCACGCTCGGCCGGAACGAGATCCTGACCGAGGTGATGGCCAGAACGGCGACGCTTGATCTGCCGGGCTGGTACGTGACGGCGGGCTGTCTGTTCCAGACCGTGTGGAACGTGGTCACCGGCAGACCCCCGGCCCAGGGCATCAGGGACTACGACGTCTTCTACTTCGACGACACCGATCTTTCCTGGGAGGCCGAGGACGCCGTGATCAGGACGGGCCAGGAGATGTTCGACGGCCTGCGGGCCGAGGTGGAGATCCGCAACGAGGCCCGGGTGCACCTCTGGTACGAGCGGAAGTTCGGAGTGCCCTGCCCGCCGCACGACTCCACCGAGTCCGCCATCGACCGCTTCGCCGCGACCACGTGCTGCCTGGGCGTGCGGCTGGAACCCGGCGGGGAGTGGCGCGTCTACGCCCCCCATGGCCTGTCCGACGTGTTCAACCTCGTGGTCCGGCCCAACCCGGTACTCGCTCCGAGAGAGGTCTATGAGGCCAAGACCGCGCGCTGGAAGGAGGAATGGCCGGAACTCACCGTGCTGCCGTGGCCGGCAGGCCCGCCGGTGTGACCCCTGCGGAACGCGAAGCCGCCCACGCGAGACGGATCTGCGCGGACGGCCTCTCGTTCAGCGTGTGACGGAGGAGCCTGCTCGGATCGTGCCTGGTCGTGCCTGGTCGTGCCTGTCAGGTCCGGTGGCCGGGTGTCCTCCGTGGGGATTTCGGCGTTACGGCTGGTCGGGCCTGTCGCGATCCATGCCGATCGACCCTTCGATCTTCTGCTGCGCGTCGTCGACCTGGCCCTCGTACTTGTTGCCCGTCCTGTCGTTGGCCTTGCGTTCCGCCATGTCGGACATGTCCTTGCCCTTGTCCTGCACCTGGCGGTTGCTCTTGAACCTGTCGAAGATGCCCATCCCGAGCTCCTTCCGAAGGCGACTCAGCACTGACGATACGGCGTATATATCCGCAATGCCCACTCCTGAGGGTCGTGGTCTGGACCTCCTGAATGCCGCGGTGCGCCCGCTCGCTACGGTGTGCGCGACGTCGTACGAGGGAAGTCGCTCCCTGCGGGGGCGGACCGGGTTGCAAGGGGAGGGGCGCACGTGATGCGTCTGAGGGGCGGGGCCGCGGCCGCCGTCGTGCTGGTGTTCGCTGTGGCCGGGTGCAAGGCGGAGACGACCACAGGGGCCGGTGGGCCCGAGGAGACCGGGGGTGCGGCCGGTTCGGGTGCGGCCCTCAGCGCCGCCGAGTCGCTCACCGTGAAGGGGCGGGCGCCCAAGACGGGTTATGAGCGGGACAGGTTCGGCACCGCGTGGGCGGACACCGACTCGAACGAGTGCGACACCCGCGACGACATACTCAAACGCGACCTGGAGGACGTGAGGTTCACCGGCGGGGACTGCAAGGTGTCCTACGGCGTGCTCGAGTCGGACCCGTACTCGGGCAAGGAGGTGACCTACCGGCGAGGTCGCAGCCAGGTCGACATAGACCACGTGGTCGCGCTCTCCGACGCCTGGCAGAAGGGGGCCAAGTACTGGAACGCGAGCAAGCGGATAGCTCTCGCCAACGACCCCCTCAACCTCCTGGCCGTCGACGCGAGCACCAACCGTTCCAAGGGGGACGGTGACACGGCGACCTGGCTGCCGCCGAACAAGGCGTACCGGTGCACTTATGTGGCCGCCCAGGTCGCCGTGAAGAAGAAGTACGGCCTGTGGGTGACGGACGCCGAGAAGTCCGCGATGGAGAAGGTCCTCTCGGGCTGCCCCGGCCAGAAGCTCCCGGCGGGCGGCAACCCGACGGCAGCGCCACCGCGGTTCCACGCGGACTGAGGGGGCTCGGGGCGCGCGGTCGCGGGCACTTGGGGGGCGCGAAATGCGCTTCCCGGTGGGCGGGCCCGCGCCTACGGTGATCGCATGGAGCTGAAGGTATCGAGCCTCGCCGAGCGTCCCGAGATGCGCGAGCGCGTCCTCGACATGGCCGACAGCTGGCCGCGGTTCGTGACCGAGGACCTTGTGGGCAACGCCCACTACGGACGGATCTCCGTCGAACTCCCCGAGCACGTGCTGTTCGCCGAGGACGAGCGGGGCGAGGTCGTCGCGCACGCCCACAGCGTCCCCTTCGCCCTCCACACCGAGGGCCGCGGTGAACTGCCCGCCCGGGGCTGGGACGAGGTGCTGGTATGGGCCTTCAGTGACCTGCGGCGTGTCGTACGGCCCGACACGGTCAGCGCGATCTCGGTCGTCGTCGATCCGCGCTTCCAGGGCCACGGCCTGTCCGCCCGGATGCTCTCGGCGATGCGTGACAACGCCCGCGCCCACGGCTTCACCGAGGTCGTCGCCCCCGTCCGCCCCAGCGCCAAGCATCTGGAACCGCACACCCCGATCGACGAGTACGTCCGTCGAGTACGCCCCGACGGCCTGCCGCACGATCCCTGGCTGCGCGTGCACGTCCGGGCCGGTGCCCAGGTGCACGCCGTGGCACCGGCGTCCATGACGGTGTCCGGCTCACTGGAGCAGTGGCGCCGCTGGACCGGACTGCCCTTCGCCACCCGGGGCGACATCGAGGTGCCCGGAGCGCTGGTGCCGGTGCGGTGCGAACCGGAGCGCGGGTACGCGGTGTACGTCGAGCCCAACGTGTGGATGCGACACGCCCTTTGAGCATGCCGCATCCAAGGGGGCCGAGCCCGGGCAGGCCGAGCCCGGGCGTGCCGCGTCCGTCCCGTTGATTCAGCCGCCCAGGGCGTCGAGGTCCAGGATGTCGCCGGCCGGCTTCTGCGACGGGACCGGTTCGTCGAAGTCGCTGAAGGTGACGGACCCCTGGTCCGCGCCTGCCGTGCTGTCGATCCGCAGCAGATACGGCTTGCCCTGGGTGGCGACGTACAGCGTGTAGCGGTCCTTGCCGTCCTTCTCGTGCAGCGTGATCGCAGGCACGCCGCCGACGGTGGCCGTCTTGCCGCGGCTCGCGTCTGAGTCGGTGTCCTCGGCGCCGTCGAGCACCGAGCCCAGGTCGCAGAAGCCCTCGAACTCCTTGGCGTCCGCGCCTGTCGCCTTCGACTTGGTCCACTTGCCGGCCAGCATGGCCACGGCCGCGTCGGTGTCCGCCTTCGACTCGCCCTCGCTCTGCTCGCGCAGGAACGCCTCGTCGAACTTCATGTACACGACGTCACCGGTCTTGATCAGGTCGGCCTTGCCCTTGCCGCCCATGCCGATGGTGCCGGCGCACTCGCCCTTCTTGTTCAGGAGGACGTCGAGGCTGATGGTGGCGCCGCTCTCGTCGTCGGGGATGTCGCCCTTCATTCGCAGCGAGGTGGCACCGGTCGTGGCCTTCGTGGCCCGGTCGGCTATCTCACCGCCGGTCAGCCCGGCGAAGGGTTCCTTCTTGGCGGGCGGCTTGCCCGACCCGGCGGACGCGCCGGAGGCGCTCGAGCTGGTGTCCGCCTTGTCCTGACCGGGCTGGCAGCCGGTGAGTCCAGCGGTGGCCGCGGCGGCGATGCAGAGAGCGGCGAGTGCGGTACGACGCATGGTGATTCCTTGGTGGGGATGCGGTGACGTGATGAGGTGGGGCGCGCTGTGTGTGGGGCGCGCCCCGGTGGTGAGCGAAAGGAGATCGAGGGGACGGACCGGTTCAGCCGGTCTTCTTCCAGTCCTTGCAGCCGGTCGTCTTGAAGTAGGCGTCCGAAGCACTGATCTTGACGACGGCCGTGCCGTTGACGTTGTCGTTCGCGAGGATCGAGTCGGTGCCTTGCTCGGCGTCCTTGGTGCGCTCCCAGTAGCAGGAGTCGTCGGTGTTGCCGGTGGACTTGTAGGTGCCGGGGGCGATGTCCGCGCGGACTCGGAACATGCCGCCGTCGCCGGACATCCGGGAGGCGGGAGAGCCCTTGGCCTTCCCGTCGACGGCCTCCCAGTCGTTGCAGTCGCTCGACTTGAAGAGCTTGTCGGTGGCCTTGACGGTGACGTAACTGGTGCCGGTGACATTGTCGTTGGCCAGCAGCGAGTCCATCTCGCCCGAGGCGTCCTTGGCCCGCTCCCAGTAGCACATGCCGTCGCTGTTGCCGGTGGTGCGATACGTGCCGGGCTTGACGTCCGAGCCAACCTGGAAGTCGCCGTCCCCGGAGAACGCGGCCTTCTTCTCGGCGACCTCGGCCTTGCCGGTGCCCGTGGCGCCCTTATCGCCCTTCTCGGCCTTCCCGCCCCCGGCCTCGCGCTCCGCGGACGCCGAAGACCCCTTGCCGGTGTCGGCGGAGGTGTCGCCGTTCCCGCTGTCCCCGGCGTTCGCCGACACGACTCCGATGACGACGACTCCTACGACGGCACCCAGCGCGACCTTGCCCTTCATGCCCATGGCTGTGTCCCCCTCCGACGTGGCGACCCCCGCTGCTCGGCAGTCGCTCGTTCGCTGGGTCAATGAGAACAGAACGTGTGAACCGAGTCAACACTGTTCACGAGAACCATTGTGTACACGGGCGTGAATGGGTGGATCTTGCGCAGCTCGGTATGCTCGGCGTCACATGCGGCGCGCAGGTCTGGTGCCGCACGACGAGGGGAGCGGGCGGGTGCAGGACAACGCGACTGAGGTGACCGCCGCCGGTATCGCACGGCTGGCCGGTGTGGGCCGCGCGGCCGTCAGCAACTGGCGACGTCGGCACGCCGACTTCCCCAAGCCCGTCGGCGGCACCGAGACCAGCCCGTCCTTCGCGCTCGCCGAGGTCGAGTCCTGGCTGCGCAAGCAGGGCAAACTCGCCGAGGTCCCCCTACGGGAACGCGTCTGGCAGCAGCTCTCCGGCCACCCCGACGGCCCGGTCACCGCACTCACCCACGCGGGCTGTGTCCTGCTGCTGATCCACGACCGCCCGCCGGTCTGGCTGGAGGTGAGCGCAGGGTCCGACGAGCGTCTCGTGGAGATGCTGCCGGGGGCGCTGCGGGAGGTGTTCACACCGCGGTTCGGGGCGGACTCGGCAACCGGCACCCCGTCGGCGACGAACTCACAGACGGCCATGAGTACCCCGTCCTCTGTGAACACCCAGGGGCCGGTTCACACACCCACCGCAGATCGGCCCCCTGCCGTGAACGCCCTGTCGACTCCCGTGAACCCCCCAGCCACCGCGGCCCCCCACCCCGCCGTTCACACTCCCACCGCCCCGGAACTCCTCCCCTCCGCCCCCCTCCTCCGCGGCGTCGCCGAGCTGGCCGCCGAGCTGGGCGCCCGCCAGACCTTCGAGTTCCTGCTCGGCCGGCACCTCGACGCCAACCCGCGCCAGTACACGCTCACGCCCGCCGACCTGGCCGGTCTCATGGCCGACCTGGCCGGCCCCGCCCGCACCGTCCTCGACCCTGCGTGCGGCACCGGCGCCCTCCTGCGGGCGGCGGCCACCCGCCCCGACCAGAAGCTCTACGCGCAGGACAGCGCCCCCGAGCTCGCCGCGCTCACCACGCTCCGGCTCGCCCTGCACACCTGGTCCACCGTGCGCGGCGCCACCGGCGACACCCTGCGCGCCGACGCCCACCCGCAGCTGCACGCCGACGCCGTCCTGTGCCACCCGCCGTTCAACGAGCGCAATTGGGGCCACGACGAACTCGCCTACGACCCCCGCTGGGAGTACGGCTTCCCGGCCCGCACCGAGTCCGAGCTCGCCTGGGTCCAGCACGCGCTCGCCCGCCTCAAGGACGGCGGCGCCGGTGTCCTGCTCATGCCGCCCGCGGCAGCGTCCCGCCGCTCCGGCCGCCGTATCCGCGCCGACCTGCTGCGCCGCGGTGCCCTGCGCGCCGTGATCGCCCTGCCGGTCGGGGCGGCACCGCCGTACAACATCCCGCTGCACCTGTGGGTGCTGCGCCGCCCGGAAAGGGCGCCCGCGCAGCCGGAGGTGCTCCTCGTCGACGTGGGGCAGTTCGCCGGCGAGGGGCGCGGCGGGCCGGACTGGCGGGCCGTGCGCGAAGCCGTCCTCGACGCCTGGCAGGCCTTCGGACGCCCCGGCCGCTTCACCGAACGGCCCGGCCTGGCCCGCGCGCTGCCCGTCATCGAACTCCTCGACGACGACGTGGACCTCGCCCCCGCCCGCCACCTGCCGCCCCCCTCGGCGGCCGACGGCGCCGAGCAGCTCACAGCCGTGCGCGAGCTGCTGGGGGAGACCCTGCGCCTGACCGCGGATCTCACCCCGCCGCGCGCCGACACCGCGCACCCCGCGCGGTGGCCGCTCACCACCATCGGCGAACTCGCGCGCGGGGGCGCCCTGATGCTGCGCACGGGCGGCAACGGCGGCCACGCACGCGTGCCCGTGCTCACCGACCACGACGTCCTGTCCGGGGCCACTCCCTCCGGAACACTTCCCGAGAGCGACGAGGAGCCGGTGCTGACCGAACCGGGCGACGTCGTCGTGCCGGTGCTCGGCGGGGGATCGGTGGCGCGCGTGATCGACACGGCGACCGGGGGAGCCGCACTGGGACGCAACCTCGTGCTGCTGCGCCCCGATCCGGCTGCGCTCGACCCTTGGTTCCTCGCCGGCTTCCTGCGCGGCACCGCCAACAACCGCCAGGCCAGCAGCTACGCCTCCACCGCGACCCGCCTGGACGTGCGCAGGCTCCAGTTGCCCCGGCTCACGCTCGACGAGCAACGACGCTACGGCGAACGCTTCCGCGTGCTCGACGAGTTCGAGCGGGCGCTCAGGCACGCGGGCCGGCTCGGAGACCAGCTCGTGCGCGGGATGTACGACGGGCTCACCGACGGAACGGTCGCGCCGGACTGATCAGGACGACAACGGTTCGGTACAACCCGTGACCGGTTGTCGCTGTCGGCCTATACGCTCGAACCCCACATCGAATCCCGGTTCAGGAGCGTTCATGTACGGCCACGGCGCGGCACCGCCCGCCCGCGACTCGGGCACGGTCATCACCCTGCGCGTGGTGCTCGCCGCCGTCGGTTTCCTTTCGTGCGGCCTGCTCGCCTGCGCGCCCTTGTTCCGCGTCGCGTTCCTGCGCGGACGGATGGTCGACTGGGTGCTGTCCTGGGCGAGCCTGCCGCTGTCCATCACGTGCTTCGCGGTGGTCGGCGCACTGCCGGAGAGCGACTCCAGGACCGATGTCGCCATGGCATTGGTCCTGCTCTTCGGCCTCTTCAGCAGCGTGTACTTCCTGGTGACGGACATCCGGGTGCACCAGCAGAGGCGGTTCGCCGGCTACCCGCCGCCGCCCCAGGGCCCGACCGTTCACACCGGCTACGGCTACCCGCAGCCCACGCCGCAGCCGACGCCGCCGTACACGTCCACCCTCCTGCCGCAGCCGCAGCCGCAGCCGCAGCCGCAGCCGTCGATTCCTCCGGTCCCCGCCCCCGGTGTCGTCCTGCCCCCGCCGCCGCAGCGCCCCGCGCCCGCCCGTATCGACCAGGTGCGCGCCGAACTCGACGAACTCAGCGACTACCTGCGCAAGCACGACGGCAACGCCGAGGGCGGCAGGTGACCGCGGCGGCAGGACGTGTCGTCGCCGGCCGCTATGAACTGTCCACGCTCATCGGGCAGGGCGGCATGGGCCAGGTGTGGACGGCCTACGACCGGCGGCTCGACCGGCGCGTGGCGGTGAAGCTGCTGCGCCCCGACAAGGTGGCCGGGCAGGAGGCGGACGAACTGCGCCGCCGGTTCGTGCGCGAGTGCCGGGTGACCGCACAGGTCGACCACCCCGGGCTCGTCACCGTGCACGACGCGGGCAGTGAGGGCGAGGAGCTGTTCCTCGTCATGCAGTACGTCGACGGCGCGGACCTCTCCGACCATCTCGCCGAGCACGACCCGTACCCCTGGCAGTGGGCCGTCGCGGTCGCCGCGCAACTGTGCGCCGTACTGAGCGCCGTGCACGCCGTGCCGATCGTCCACCGCGACCTCAAGCCGCGCAACGTGATGGTGAAGCAGGACGGCACCGTCACCGTCCTCGACCTCGGTGTCGCCTCCGTCATGGACACCGACACCACCCGCCTCACCCACACCGGTTCGCCGATCGGCTCGCCCGCCTACATGGCGCCCGAGCAGGCCATGGGCGGCGCGGTCGGCCCGTACACCGACCTGTACGCGCTGGGCGTACTGCTGCACGAACTGCTCAGCGGAGACGTCCCGTTCGCCGGCTCCACGGCACTCGGCGTGCTGCACCGGCACCTGTACGAGCCCCCGCTGCCCGTGCGCCGCACCCGCCCCGAAGTCCCCGAGGCCCTCGAAGCACTCGTCCTGCGGCTGCTCGCCAAGGACCCGCAGCACCGCCCGGCCTCCGCGCAGGACGTCTACGAGGACCTGGCGCTGCTCCTGCCCGCGCGCGGGACGCCCACCGGAGCGCCTCTCGATCCCACCCGCCCCTTCCTGCGCCCGCACGCCCCCTGGCCGGACCGCGCGCGCACGCCCGCGCCCCAGCCCGCCCCGGTCACACCGGCACCCGGGAAGGCCGAGAAGCCGGACGTCGCGCGCGCGGTCGACGAGGTCAAGCGGCTCCTCGGCGAGGGCCGCATCACCCAGGCCGTCGACATCCTCGGCGCCATCCTGCCCGCGGCCGCCGAACAGCACGGCACGAACTCCCCGGTCGTACGCACCCTGCGCAAGCAGTACGCCGCCACCCTCATGGACGACGGCCAGTACCGGCGCGCCCTGCCCGAACTGCGCCGCCTCGCCGACGAACGCGCGACCGAGGCCGGCCACGCCGACCCGCAGTCCCTGCGCTTCCGCTACGACGCCGCCCAGTGCCTGGAACAACTCGGCGAACCCGCGGCGGCACTGGCCGAGTACCGCGCCCTGCTGCCGTACTACGAGAACCAGTACGTGGCCGGCGACCCCCAACTCGCCCACGACGTCCGCCGCCGCATCGGCCACCTCCTGCTGGCCCTCGGCGACCGCTCCGCCGCCCACGAAACCCTCGCGCGACTGCTGCACGACGTGGAGCGGCTCCACGGACCGGGCCACCCGCTCGCGGTGGAGATCCGCCGGACGCTCCAATGGCTGGGACAGGTGCGCGGCTAGCGCAAACGACCAGATTTTGCCGTACCCAGAGGGAAACTTGTCACCTTCCGGGGCTCGTGTTTTCGAAAGACAGGATCAGCACCGGATAGCTTTGCGCGTCGTTTCAGCCATGCACAGCACAACCAGGGGTGGGGTCGTCCATGTCGTCCAGGTCCAGTCATCGACAGTCGAAGAAGCGCAGATACGTCACCTGGGGTGTCGCCGGGGCCGCCGTGGTCGCCGGCGCGGGCCTCGCCGCGCAGAGTTCCATGGCCGCGACCACCTGGCCCGCGCAGAAGACGTACACCGGCCGCGCCTTCGACACCTGCGCCGCCCCGTCCCTGGCCGCGATGAAGGCCTGGCACGGCGGCCTCTACGGCGCCGCCGCCGTCTACGTGGGCGGCAAGAACCGCGGCTGCTCCCAGCCCAACCTCACCGCCTCCTGGGTCAAGTCGGTCAGCACGGTCGGCTGGAAGCTCATCCCGCTCTACGTCGGCGCCCAGCCGCCCTGCCAGAGCGGCTCCAACCCCGAGAAGCTCACCACCTCCACCGCCGCCTCCCTCGGCGCGACCGACGGCGCGGACGCGGTCGCCAAGGCCGCCGCGCTCGGCATGAAGGTCGGCAGCCCGATCTACCTGGACATGGAGGCGTACGACATCACGAACAAGGCGTGCAACGACGCCGTGCTCACCTATGTCCGCGCCTTCGACAAGACCCTGCGCGCGAAGACGTACCGCGCGGGCTTCTACGGCTTCAGCAGCTCCAGCGCCAAGGCGATCGCCAACGCCACCGACAAGACCGACCTGCCGGGCAACCTCTGGTACGCGCTGTGGGACAAGCAGAACACCACGACGACGGACTGGCCGTTCGGCAAGACCCAGTTCACCGATCACAGCCGCGGCCACCAGTACCTGGTCAACAGCAAGGAGACGCGCAACGGCTACACGATCACCGTGGACCGCGACGCCTGGGACGCCCCGGTGGCCATCACCGGCTGACCCCCGCACACGCGCGTGCGTGCCGGCGAGAGCGCGGCGGTGCCGGAAGTCCCGGTGAATCGTTGGTCGAATGGGTTGGCCAGAGCCGGTCCCCTGCCTACCATCGATCACCGCAAGACCTTGTGCACCGTCGCACAATCTCCTCGGGAGGCCTCCTTGCACCGCCGTCGTCGCACCGCGCTCGTCCTCTCCGCCGCCCTTGTCGCAGCGGCACCCCTGCTCACCGCCTGCGGAAGCGACGCGCATCCCGGCGCGGCGGCCGTCGTCGGCGGGCAGCGGATCACCGTCTCCCAGCTGGAGAACCGGGTGACCGAGGTGCGTGACGCGCAGCGGGCCGCCGTCACGGACGAGACGCAGTACAAGCAGGCCATCGCCAAGACCGGCACCCTCACCCGCGACGTCCTGCACGGCATGGTCCTCGACCGGGTACTGCACCGGGCGGCCGCCGACGCGGGCGTGTCCGTGACCCGCAAGGAGGTCCAGGAGCTGCGGTCGGGCCTGGAGGAGCAGGCGGGCGGGTCCAAGGGCCTGGAGACGGCCTGGCTCCAGCAGTACGGCATCGCACCCGAACGCCTCGACGAGAACCTCCGCCTCCAGCTGGAGGCCCAGAAACTCGCCGGGAAGCTCGGCACCGACACCAGCGACCCCGCCTTCTGGAACGCCCTGAGCAAGGCGTCGAAGCAACTCGACGTCGACCTCAACCCGCGCTACGGCACCTGGGACGTCGCGAAGAGCACCCGCGTCGACGCGAAGACTCCGTGGGTACGGGAGGTCACGGCGACGGGGAGCGAGCAGAGCGCGTAGCGGGACAGGGGCGGCCGACAGCACGGCCGGCAGGACCGTCCACAGCCCTACCCGCAGGACGGTCCACACCGAGCGGGCAGATGATCGTACGATCACTCCGCCACCCCTGACCTGTGGACAACCGGATCGCCTCGTCGGCCCCGTGCGTTAGCTTCGAATCGTGAACGCAACCGGCTTCGAGCCCGCCCCCGACCAGGACCCCGACACGGCGTCCGCCCCCGGCCGCATCGTCCTGCTCACCACCAGCCACCGCGTCGCCCCCGGCCTGCTGTCCTGGCCCGCCTGGCAGGCACTGCACGCCGCCGACCGTGTGCTGTGCGCGGACGGCACCCACCTTCAGCTGCCGTATCTGAGGGAGGCGGGGATACGGGTCGACGAGACGTCCCCGACCGCGGAGGAACTGGTCGCCGCGTGCGCGGGCGGGCACACGGTGATCGTCGTGGCCACGGGCGAGGGCGAGCCGGCCCTCACGGACGGCCTGGCCCGCCTCGCCGGATCCGGACGCGTACAGATGCCCGAGCTGGAGCTGCTCCCCGCCTCCTACGACCTGCCCGGCGCCCGGCTCCTCGACCTCGTCCAGGTCATGGACCGCATCCGCGCCGAGTGCCCGTGGTCCTCCCAGCAGACCCACAGGGGTCTCGCGAAATACGGCATCGAGGAGGCGTACGAACTCGTCGAGGCCATCGAGGAGGACGACCGCGACGAACTGCGCGAGGAACTCGGGGACGTGCTGCTCCAGGTCGTCTTCCACTCCAGGATCGCCGAGGAGGACCCGGACGCCCCCTTCTCCATCGACGACGTCGCCGGCGGCATCGTCGCCAAGCTCATCCACCGCCACCCGCACGTCTTCGGCGACGAGAGAGCCGACACCCCCGAGGAGGTCAAGGCCCACTGGCTGCGCACCAAGGCGATAGAGAAGCAGCGCACCTCGGTGACCGAGGGCATCCCCCTCGGCCAGCCCGGCCTCGCCCTCGCGGCCAAGCTGGCATCACGGGTGCGGACGGCGGGCCTGGACGTCCCGCTCCCGAAGACCGAGGGCATCGGCTACGAACTCCTCACCCTGGCCACCCGCGCCGAGGCGGCGGGCGTCGACCCGGAGGCTGCGCTGAGGGCGGCGGCACGGGCGTACCGGGACGCGATCCGGGAGGTGGAGGGCTGAGGGGGTGAGAGGGCTGAGGTAGCGCCGGTTGGGTGGGGGAGGGGCCTGGCAGGTGGGAGGAGGGAGGGCCCTCGGCACGTGAGGGAACCGGCACCGACAAGCCCCCCACCCCGCCGGATAACGTCAAGGAGTGACCGACCAGCCCTCCACCACCCCGCCCCCCACCACCCCGCCCCCCACAACCCCCACCCCCACAACCCCCACCCCCACAACCCCCACCCCCACCCCCACCCCCGAACTCTTCACCTGGGAGTTCGCCACCGACCCCTACCCCGCCTACGCCTGGCTCCGCGAACACGCCCCCGTGCACAGGACCCGGTTGCCCAGTGGGGTGGAGGCCTGGCTGGTCACCCGTTACGCCGATGCCAAGCAGGCCCTGGCCGACCAGCGGCTCAGCAAGAACCCCGCGCACCACGACGAGCCCGCGCACGCCAAGGGGAAGACCGGTATCCCGGGGGAGCGCAAGGCGGAGCTGATGACGCATCTGCTGAACATCGACCCGCCGGACCACACCAGGCTCCGACGGCTCGTCAGCAAGGCGTTCACGCCCAGGAGGGTCGCCGAATTCGCGCCCCGGGTGCAGGAGCTGACCGACCGTCTCCTCGACGGTTTCGCGGCCACCGGCACCGCCGACCTCATCCACGAGTTCGCCTTCCCGCTCCCCATCTACGCGATCTGTGACCTGCTCGGTGTCCCCCGGGAGGACCAGGACGACTTCCGGGACTGGGCGGGCATGATGCTGCGCCACACGAAAGCCGGGCAGGCAGGGGGGCCGCGGGGCGGGGTCGCGCGGTCCGTGAAGAAGATGCGCGGCTATCTCGCCGAACTCATCCACCGCAAGCGGGCAGAGCTGCCCGACGAGCCCACCCCCGGCGAGGACCTCATCTCCGGGCTCATCCGCGCCTCCGACCATGGTGAGCACCTGACCGAGAACGAGGCCGCGGCCATGGCCTTCATCCTGTTGTTCGCGGGTTTCGAGACCACCGTCAATCTGATCGGCAACGGCGCCTACGCCCTCCTCACCCACCCCGAGCAGCGGAACCGGCTGCAGGAGTCCCTGGCCAGGCAGGAAAGGGGCCTCCTGGAGACCGGGGTGGAGGAACTCCTGCGTTACGACGGCCCGGTCGAACTGGCCACCTGGCGGTTCGCCACCGAAGCCCTGCGGATCGGCGGGCAGGACATCGCCGCCGGGGATCCGGTGCTCGTCGTACTCGCGGCCGCGGACCGGGATCCGGAGCGGTTCGCCGACCCCGATGTGCTCGATCTGTCCCGCCGTGACAATCAGCACCTCGGTTACGGACACGGCATCCACTACTGCCTCGGTGCCCCGCTCGCCCGCCTGGAGGGCCAGACCGCGCTCGCCACCCTCCTCACTCGCCTCCCGGACCTCCAACTCGCGGTGGATTCGGCCGATTTGCGTTGGCGTGGGGGGCTCATCATGCGTGGACTGCGTACTTTGCCCGTGGAGTTCACGCCCGTCCGGTAATCGACCGAGGGGTCCGGCCTATCCCGGCGCGGTGCCGCGTAAACATGACGCGCCCTCAAGTATGTGATCTTCACGTGATCTACGCGGCATTAACTTGTGACAAGTGATCGAACCCCTATACGTTCACGGACCAGCGCGGTGCCCCGTACCACCCACCGCGCGGGTACTTGCTGTCTCGGGAAAGGTCCCTCCATGCTCTCCGGGAACGGTCGTCACCGTCGCCCCCGTCAGGCTCCGGCTCTCCTCGTGGCAGCCGGTGTGACGGGATCCGCCATCGCGATCCCACTGCTCGGAGCGACCGGGGCGAGTGCCGCCACCGGCACCACCTGGGACCACGTCGCGGAGTGCGAGAGCGGCGGCTCCTGGAGCGCGAACGACGGCAACGGCTACTACGGCGGCCTGCAGATGTCCCAGGAGAACTGGGAGAAGTACGGCGGCCTCGAATACGCCGAGACCGCGGACCTGGCCAGCCGCAGCCAGCAGATAGCCGTGGCCGAGAAGCTCCTCGACGACCAGGGCATCGCCGCGTGGCCGACCTGCGGTCTGCTCGGCGGTCTCAGCAAGGACTCGAGTTCGGCGGACGTCGACACGGGCGTCGGGAGCGGTACGCCCTCGGCCTCGGCTTCCGGCTCGTCCGCCACATCCGACTCGTCTGGTTCGTCCGGTTCCTCCAACTCCTCGGGCTCCGAGGAGTCTTCCGGTCTGCTCGACGCACTGGACGGTTCGTCCGCGACGCCCTCGCCGTCGGCCACTCCCTCCGGCGACGACGACGGTGCCGCCAAGTCGGACAAAAAGAACTCTTCGGAATCCAAGGACTCCGCCACGAAGGACGCGCGGCCTTCCGGCAGCTCGCCCGTGGTGAGCCCGGAAGAGGGCGAAGCGGACAAGTCGTGGCAGGAGGGTAGCTCTTCGGCCCTCGTGGACGTCGGCGCCCTGGGTTCCGGCAAGCATCGCGGCGGCAGCGCCGAGGAAAGTGCGACGAAGAGCACGGCCTCGCCCTCGGCCGGCCGGCACGCCGCCACCTACACCGTCCAGGAGGGCGACTCCCTCGTCTCCATCGCCGACTCCCTTGGCCTCGACGGCGGATGGCGTGCCCTCTATGCCGAGAACAAGGACCGTATCGGGGCCGACCCGAGCAACATCGTCGCCGGTCAGACGCTCGACACAGGGGCTGAATAGGGCCGAAAAGGCCTGAAAAGCAGCGGGAGTTCACGTCACACTTCGCACTGAATGTCCACTTTGGTGAAAGTGTGGGATGAGTCTCAGAAGCCCTGATCGTCTTTGAAATTCCGCCGATCGCGTGTCTACGGTCGTGACCGCTCGGCAACCCGAGCCCCGTCTGTCGCAACGCCGAATCCTGCCAGCGGCCGTACGGGAACAGTCGTCGCGTCAAGCGCCGTAGGCAGGAGCGGGGGACCCAAGGTAAGTGCCGGACCCAGCAGTTCACGCTGGACCGGCTTGGGGTTAAGTCGCGCACCGCGAGGTGTGCGACCGGGCAACTCAACCGGCCCGAACCCGACAGCTCACCTCGCAGGCGTCGGTGAGGGGATCCACCATGCTGTTTTCCGGCAAGGGCAAGCACCGCCGTCCGTCCAAGGCCACCCGCGCCGCCGCGCTCGCCGGTGTCACCGGTGTCGCCATCGCCGCCCCGCTGATGGCGGCCGGCAACGCCTCCGCCGCCACCGCCTCCGAGTGGGACACCGTCGCCCAGTGCGAGTCCGGCGGCAACTGGTCCATCAACACCGGTAACGGCTACTACGGCGGCCTGCAGTTCTCGGCCTCCACCTGGGCCGCGTACGGCGGCACGCAGTACGCCGCGCAGGCCAACCAGGCCAGCAAGTCGCAGCAGATCGCCGTCGCCGAGAAGGTCCTCGCCTCCCAGGGCAAGGGTGCCTGGCCGGTCTGCGGCACGGGCCTGTCCAGCGCCGGCTACAACGGCGGCAGCAGCTCGTCCTCCTCCAGCTCGAACTCCAGCTCCTCGAACTCGGGCACCAGCACCCGTTCGACCGACGAGCAGAGCGCCTCGCGTTCGACCGACCGTCCGGCCGCCAAGAAGACCGTCACCACCCCGACCGGCAAGAAGGTCAAGAAGGGCGACGGCGAGTACAAGGTCGTCAAGGGTGACACCCTCAGCTCGATCGCCGAGAAGCACAAGGTCAAGGGCGGCTGGCAGAAGCTGTTCAAGCTGAACAAGGACATCATCGACGATGCCGACTTCATCTTCCCGGGCCAGCAGCTGCACCTGAAGTAAGGCCCAGCTGAACCACAGGGCCCTCACAGCCGTGTCCTTCAGGATGAAGGCCTCGTGAGGGTCCCCCCCCGTCCCCACGGGCTCCCCGCTCCGGTGCGTGTTCCCCCGTACGCACCGGGGCGGGGTTTTTTCATGGGCCGCTGCGGGGGCGTCTTTGTTCAGTTCAGAAACAATTTACTCTCGGTTCTGTCCAGGGGGCGGTCCACACGGTGGCCGATCCCCCGGAGCCGGTTAGGCTCGGACTCGCAGAACCCACCGCGGTCCCGGCGGACCGTGTCACATCCCAAGAAGGAGATGCTCGTGCCGTCCATCGACGTCGTCGTAGCCCGGGAAATCCTGGACTCCCGAGGCAACCCCACGGTCGAGGTCGAGGTCGGCCTCGACGACGGCAGCACCGGTCGTGCCGCCGTTCCCTCCGGCGCCTCCACGGGCGCCTTCGAGGCCATCGAGCTGCGCGACGGTGACCCGAACCGCTACCACGGCAAGGGTGTCGAGAAGGCCGTCCTGGCCGTCATCGAGCAGATCGGCCCGGAGCTGGTCGGCTACGACGCCACCGAGCAGCGCCTGATCGACCAGGCGATGTTCGACCTGGACGCCACCGACAACAAGGGCTCGCTCGGCGCCAACGCCATTCTCGGCGTCTCCCTGGCCGTCGCCCACGCCGCCTCCGAGGCCAGCGACCTCCCGCTCTTCCGCTACCTGGGCGGCCCGAACGCGCACCTGCTGCCGGTGCCGATGATGAACATCCTGAACGGCGGCTCGCACGCCGACTCCAACGTGGACATCCAGGAGTTCATGATCGCCCCGATCGGCGCGGAGTCCTTCTCCGAGGCGCTGCGCTGGGGCACCGAGGTCTACCACACCCTCAAGAAGGTCCTGAAGAGCAAGGGCCTGTCCACCGGCCTCGGCGACGAGGGCGGCTTCGCGCCGAACCTGGAGTCCAACCGCGCCGCCCTGGACCTCATCCTCGAGGCGATCAAGGAAGCCGGTTACATCCCCGGCGAGCAGGTCGCCCTGGCGCTCGACGTCGCCGCCTCCGAGTTCTACAAGGACGGCAAGTACCAGTTCGAGGGCAAGGACCGCTCGGCCGCCGAGATGACGGAGTACTACGAGGAGCTCGTGGCGGCCTACCCGCTCGTCTCCATCGAGGACCCGCTGTTCGAGGACGACTGGGCCGGCTGGAAGGTCCTCACGGACAAGCTCGGCGACAAGGTGCAGATCGTCGGCGACGACCTGTTCGTCACCAACCCGGAGCGCCTGGCCCGCGGCATCGAGGACGGCGCCGCGAACGCGCTGCTCGTCAAGGTGAACCAGATCGGCTCGCTGACCGAGACCCTCGACGCCGTCGAGCTCGCCCAGCGCAGCGGCTTCAAGTGCATGATGTCCCACCGCTCCGGCGAGACCGAGGACGTCACCATCGCCGACCTGGCCGTCGCCACCAACTGCGGCCAGATCAAGACCGGCGCCCCGGCCCGCTCCGAGCGCGTCGCCAAGTACAACCAGCTCCTGCGCATCGAGGAGATCCTCGACGACGCCGCGGTGTACGCCGGCCGCAGCGCGTTCCCGCGCTTCAAGGGCTGACCCCGGCAGGGCTAAGCCTTAGCCAGTCGTACGTACGTCCCCGTACCGGTCCCGTACCGTGTGCGGGGACGTACGTACGTAGAAGGGGAGGCGGAGAGCCGATGGCCGTGAAGGACCGGGACCGTTTCTCCACCACGACCAGGATCAGGCTGCTCGGTGAGCAGACCGCGGCCCGTGTCTACCGCTCCCAGACCAAACGGCAGGCCCGCCGCTCCCGGCTGACCGGCCGGGCCGCGCTGCTCGCCCTCGTGCTGTGCACGCTGGTGGTGGCGCTGGCGTACCCGATAAGGCAGTACGTCTCCCAGCGCGCCGAGATCGCCGATCTCCAGCGGGAGAAGGCGCGGGCCGCCGAGCGGGTCGAGAAACTGCGCGACCTCAAGGCGCGCTGGCAGGACGACGCGTACGCGGAGCAGCAGATCCGGCAGCGGCTGCACTACGTCATGCCGGGGGAGACGGGCTTCATCGTCGTCGACCCCGACGCGGCGAAGAAGTCCCGCACCGACCTGGGCGCGGCCGACCGCCCCTGGTACGCCAACGTCTGGGACGGCGTCGACAAGTCCGACGCCTCCGAGCAGTGACACGACCTCAAGACCTCAAGACCCAGAGAAAGACAGGCATGGAAACGCCTCCGCCCTCCACTCCGCGCACCGAGCCGACCGACGCGGATGTCGAGGCCTTCAAGCAGCAGCTCGGGCGGCCGCCGCGCGGGCTGCGGGCGATCGCGCACCGGTGCCCGTGCGGGCAGCCGGACGTCGTGGAGACCGCGCCCCGGCTGCCGGACGGCACGCCCTTCCCGACGACGTACTACCTGACGTGCCCGCGCGCCGCCTCGGCGATCGGCACGCTGGAGGCGAACGGCGTCATGAAGGAGATGACGGAGCGGCTGCAGACCGATCCGGAGCTCGCCGCCGCGTACCGGGCCGCGCACGAGGACTACCTCGCGCGCCGGGACGCCATCGAGGTCCTGGAGGGCTTCCCGAGCGCGGGCGGCATGCCGGACCGGGTGAAGTGCCTGCACGTCCTGGTCGGCCACTCGCTGGCCGCCGGACCGGGCGTCAACCCGCTGGGCGACGAGGCGATCGCGATGCTGCCGGAGTGGTGGCGCAAGGGCGCGTGCGTGACGCTCCCCGAGCAGAAGGAGGGCGACCGGTGACCCGCGTCGCCGCCGTCGACTGCGGTACGAACTCGATCCGGCTCCTCGTCGCGGACTGTGACCCGCAGACCGGTGAACTGGTCGAGCTGGACCGGCGTATGACCATCGTGCGGCTCGGGCAGGGGGTCGACCGGACCGGGCGGCTCGCGCCCGAGGCGCTGGAGCGGACCTTCGCCGCGTGCCGGGAGTACGCGGCGGTCGTCAAGGAGCACGGCGCCGAGCGGCTGCGGTTCGTCGCCACCTCAGCCTCCCGGGACGCCGAGAACCGGGACGAGTTCGTGCGTGGGGTGATGGACATCCTCGGGGTCGAGCCCGAGGTCATCTCCGGGGACCAGGAGGCCGAGTTCTCCTTCACCGGGGCGACCAGGGAACTCACCGGCAGCGACCACCTCGCCAAGCCCTACCTCGTGGTGGACATCGGCGGCGGTTCGACGGAGTTCGTCGTGGGCGACGACCAGGTGCGCGCCGCACGCTCCGTGGACGTTGGCTGTGTGCGGATGACCGAGCGGCACCTGGTCCGGGACGGGGCCGTCAGCGACCCGCCGACCGACGCCCAGATCGCCGCGATGCGGGCCGACATCGAGGCCGCTCTCGACCTCGCCGAGAAGACCGTCCCGCTGCGCGAGGCGCGCACGCTGGTGGGGCTCGCCGGGTCCGTCACCACCGTGTCGGCGATCGCGCAGGAGCTACCGGAGTACGACTCGCAGGCCATCCACCACTCCCGGGTCTCCCGGGAGCGCGTCCGCGAGATCACCGACTGGCTGCTGCGCTCCACCCACGCCGAGCGCGCGGCCGTGCCCTCCATGCATCCGGGGCGCGTGGACGTCATCGGCGCCGGGGCCCTCGTCCTCCTCACGATCATGGAGCGGATCGGCGCCGAGGAGGTCGTCGTGAGCGAGCACGACATCCTCGACGGCATCGCGTGGTCCGTCGCATAGGGCCTGCGGGCACCTCTGCTGAGCAGGCAGAACAACGAATGAGCGCGTCCGGGGGGCCCTTCGGGGCCCCTCTTTGACGTGGCGTCGAGAAACTTCGTGAAGTTCTTCACAAGGAATTTGGTCCTGTGGGACGGCGAATGTGGTCCGGTTGACCCTTCCGGGGGCTCAACACCCGTGTGAACACGTTCAAAACGGTGGGTTGCGGACCTCGGGTGAGGGCTGGGGGAGGTGCCCGCGAGGTCCCCTCACGGGGCACCTTTCGGCGCAGAGAGGCAGCTCACGCGGCATTGACAACGGGTCGCCAGGTACCGTGGTTCCCGTTCCGCGCCATGACTTGGATCACGCGAGCGGCGGAGGATAACACACCCTCTGCAAGAGCTTGTGAAGGGGCGCACGAGCGACCCCCCTGGGGCAGGTGGATACTCGATGGCATGAGCACCACGGAGCGTCCCAGGATCCTCGTAGTAGGCGGTGGGTACGTAGGCCTGTACGCAGCTCGGCGCATTCTCAAGAAGATGCGCTACGGCGAGGCGACCGTCACGGTCGTCGACCCCCGGTCGTACATGACCTACCAGCCCTTCCTCCCCGAAACCGCCGCCGGCAACATCTCCCCGCGCCACGTCGTCGTCCCGCTGCGACGCGTGCTGCCGAAGGCGGAGGTGCTCACCGGCCGGGTCACCACCATCGACCAGGACCGCAAGGTCGCCACGATCGCCCCGCTGGTCGGCGAGGCGTACGAGCTGCCCTTCGACTACCTGGTGATCGCGCTCGGCGCGGTCTCCCGCACCTTCCCGATCCCCGGCCTCGCCGAGCAGGGCATCGGCATGAAGGGCATCGAGGAGGCCATCGGCCTGCGCAACCACGTGCTGGAGCAGCTCGACAAGGCCGACTCCACGACCGACGAGGAGATCCGCCGCAAGGCGCTCACCTTCGTGTTCATCGGCGGTGGCTTCGCGGGTGCGGAGACCATCGGCGAGGTCGAGGACATGGCCCGCGACGCGGCCAAGTACTACACCAACGTCTCGCGCGAGGACATGCGGTTCATCCTCGTCGACGCCGCCGACAAGATCCTTCCCGAGGTCGGCCCCAAGCTCGGCCAGTACGGCAAGGAGCACCTGGAGAGCCGGGGCGTGGAGATCTACCTCTCCACCTCGATGGACTCCTGCGTCGACGGCCACGTGGTCCTCAAGAACGGCCTGGAGGTCGACTCCAGCACCATCGTGTGGACCGCCGGCGTCAAGCCGAACCCGGTCCTTTCCCGCTACGGCCTTCCGCTGGGCCCGCGCGGTCACGTGGACACCGCCCCGACCCTCCAGGTCCAGGGCACCGACTACATCTGGGCCGCCGGCGACAACGCCCAGGTCCCGGACGTCGCCGCCCGCAAGGCCGGCGTGGAGAACGCCTGGTGCCCGCCGAACGCCCAGCACGCGCTGCGCCAGGCACGGGTCCTCGGCGACAACGTGATCTCCGGGCTGCGGGGCTTCCCGCAGAAGGAGTACAGCCACTCCAACAAGGGTGCTGTGGCGGGTCTCGGCCTGCACAAGGGCGTGGCGATGATCGTCATGGGCAAGATGAAGATCAAGCTCAAGGGCCGTCTCGCCTGGTACATGCACCGCGGCTACCACGGTCTGGCCATGCCGACCTGGAACCGCAAGATCCGCGTCTTCGCCGACTGGACCCTCGGCATGTTCCTCAAGCGCGAGGTCGTCTCCCTCGGCGCCATGGAGAACCCGCGCGAGGAGTTCTACGAGGCCGCGCGCCCCGTGCCGGCCGCCGAGCCGAAGAAGACCGAGGCGAAGGCCTCCTGACCGGCTCCGGTCACCCGACCGGTTCCGGTCGCTGATCCACCCCGAAGGACCTCCCGCCATCCGTGGTGCGGGAGGTCCTTCGGCGTTCCCGCACCCGGCGGATGTACATGGTTGCTACATGTGTTTTGCCCGGACGTGACCCGCCGAAGGGAGTGCTCCCCGGCATGCCGCTGTTTACCAAGGTGGACAATTCCGGGATCCTCGTCACGGAGGTGTGCGTCATGGCAGATGCCGCGCTGCGGCTCAGGGACCTCTTCGCACAGTTGCTTGGGGTGCCGCTACCGTTACGGATCCGCGCCTGGGACGGCTCGGAGGCCGGGCCGCCCGACGCGCCCGCGCTGGTCGTGCGCAACCGGCGTGCCGTGCGCCGGCTGCTGTTCAAGCCGGGCGAACTGGGGCTGGCCCGCGCGTGGGTCGCGGGAGACCTGGACATCGACGGCGACCTCTACACCGCCCTCGGCCTGATCTCGGGGCTCGTCTGGGAGCGCGGGGAGGACGACAGGACGCTGTTCCAGGCCCTGCGCGAACCCGAGGTGCGCTCCGCCGTACGCCGACTCGTCGCCCTCGCCGGACCGCCGCTGCCGCCCGCCCCGCCGCCCGAGGAGATCCGCCGGGCCCGCGGCCACCTGCACACCAGGCGCAGCGACAAGCGGGCCATCAGCCACCACTACGACGTCGGCAACGGCTTCTACGAGATCGTCCTCGGACCGTCGATGGTGTACTCGTGCGCCTACTGGCAGGCCCCCGAGCCCGAGGGCACCCTGG
This sequence comes from Streptomyces sp. NPDC005402, assembly GCF_040606575.1. Taxonomy (NCBI): domain Bacteria; kingdom Bacillati; phylum Actinomycetota; class Actinomycetes; order Kitasatosporales; family Streptomycetaceae; genus Streptomyces; species Streptomyces sp. NPDC005402. The sequence continues at coordinate 107,817 of NZ_JBEXFB010000007.1, read as the reverse complement.
AGAACGCCCAGCGCGACAAGCTCGACCTCGTCTGCCGCAAGCTCGGCCTGACAGCCGGGCACAGACTCCTCGACGTCGGCTGCGGCTGGGGCTCGTTGGCCATCCACGCCGCCCGCGAGTACGGCGTGAGCGTCGTCGGCATCACCCTCTCCCAGGAGCAGGCGGCCTACGCCCGCAAGCGCGTCGCCGACGAAGGGCTCACCGACCGCGTCGAGATCCGGGTGCAGGACTACCGGGACGTCACCGACGGGCCGTACGACGCGATCTCCTCCATCGGCATGGCCGAACACGTCGGCGCCGAACGGTACTTGGAGTACGCCGAGGACCTGTTCAAGCTCCTGAGGCCCGGCGGGCGGCTGCTCAACCACCAGATCGCCCGGCGCCCGCAGCGCGACGAGTCGGCGTACGACCTCGACGGGTTCATCGACGCCTACGTCTTCCCCGACGGCGAACTCGCCCCCCTCGGCACCACCGTGACCATGCTGGAGCGGGCCGGGTTCGAGGTCCGGGACGTCGAGTCGATCCGCGAGCACTACGCCCACACCCTGCGCCGCTGGGTCACCAACCTGGAGGCCCAGTGGCAGCGCGCGATCCGGATCGCCGGCCCCGGGCGGTCCCGCGTATGGCTGCTGTACATGGCCGCCTGCGCCCTCGCCTTCGAACGCAACCGCATCGGCGTCAACCAGGTCCTCGCCGTCAGGACCCCCGAGTCCGGGGCCTCCGGGCTGCCCCTGAGGTCCCGCACCTGGCACTGACTGCTTGAGTGAGCCGCCGGTGCCGCCGTCGGCCCATGGGTACGGCACAGCGGCCGTGGTGACCGGCGTGGACCGGTTCAGCCCCGGTCCGCTCCTGCAACCGCCGGGCGAGGCGATCCTGCGGGCGGCGGGTTGGAATTCCGATGGGGGAGCTCGACCGCTACCTCGCTTACCTCGCTGCCTGGCCGCTCGACGCTGCTCGGGATCGGCGCGCACCTCGGCCGCGGAACCGGTCGTCCGGCGGGCTTGGCGTGAGCCGGAAGGTTCAGATGTGGCGGGGGCGCCGGGCATGAAGAAGGGGCCCGCCACCCCCCGTGACGGGCCCCGACTGCCGTACGCCTACTCCGCCTTGATGGCGGACAGCATGTTCATGCGGGCCGCCCGGCGGGCCGGCCACAGCGCGGCGAGGATGCCGACCGTCGCCGCGAGCAGCAGGAACACCGCCATCCGGGCCCAGGGCAGGACGAGTTCGTACGTCGCCATCTTCGTGCCGAGCAGCTCACCGGCCGCCCAGCCGAAGAAGACGCCCAGTCCGATGCCGAGGACTCCGCCGAACAGGGAGATGACCAGGGACTCCAGACGGACCATCCGCTTGATGCCCTTGCGGTCCAGGCCGATCGCGCGGAGCATGCCGATCTCCTGGGAGCGCTCGAAGACCGACATGGCCAGGGTGTTGATGACCCCGAGGACCGCGACGATCACCGCCATGGCCAGGAGGCCGTAGAGCATGTTCAGCATCAGCGTGAACATCTGCGCGATGGACTCGGAGAGGTCCTTCTTGTCCTGGACCTTGATGGCCGGGTTGGTGCCGAGGGCCTTCTCCAGCTTGTCCTTGGTCGCGTCCGAGGCGCCGTCGGACGTCTTCAGCATGACCTGCATGTCGGACAGGTCGCTCAGGTGCGGGTTGAGCGTGGCGGTGTCGAGCATGATGCCGCTGATCAGGTCGTTGCCCTCGTAGACCCCGGCGACCGTGAGCCGCTGCGCCTTGCCGTCCTCGTAGTGCACGGTGAAGGCCGAACCGGCTTTCCAGCCGCGGGACTTGGCGGTGTCCTGGTCCACGACGACCCGCGTGCCGCCGACCTCGAAGGTGCCGCTGTCGACCTTCAGGTCGGTCAGCTTCCCGATCGCGGGGCCGTTGACGCCGGTCAGGTACTCGGTCTCGCCGTCGATGCGGGAGGCCGCGTTGCGCAGCGGGCTGACGGCGGTGACGTCGTCGACCTTCGCCAGCTTCTTCTCGACGTCCGGCGAGAGCTCGTTGCCGTTCGCCATGGAGACGACGTAGTCCGCCTTGATGGCCGCCGACGCCATCTTGTCGATCGACTTCTGGAGACTGCCCGCCATCACCGTCATGCCGGTGATCAGGGTGAGGCCGATCATCAGCGCGGAGGCGGTGGCGGCCGTACGGCGCGGGTTGCGCACCGAGTTCTGGCGGGCCAGCTTCCCCGAGACGCCGAAGACGCGCAGGACCGGGGAGGCGGCCGCGATCAGCGGGCGGGACAGGAGGGGGGTGAGGATGAACACGCCGATGATCAGCAGGACCGCGCCCATGCCCATGGGGGCCTGGCCGTCCGAGCCGTCCATGGTCGTGGCCGCCAGGATGACGGCGACACCCGCCCCGCTGAACAGCGCCCCCAGCGTGTTGCGCAGCACCAGCGACTTGGTCGTCGCCTTCGCGTGCACGCTGCTCATCGCCGCGACCGGCGGGATCTTCGCCGCCCTGCGGCCCGGCAGCCAGGCCGCCAGCATGGTGATCAGGACACCGACCGCGAGCGCCACGCCGACCGTGCCGGGCGTGATGATCAGCGGCCCGGCCGGGACGGTCGCGCCGAGCGTGCCCATGAGGGACCTGAGCCCGGCACCGATGCCGATACCGGCCACGAGACCCGTCACCGCGGCGACCAGGCCGACCACGAACGCCTCGATCAGCACCGACCGGGTGACCTGCCGGCGGGACGCGCCGACCGCCCGCAGCAGGGCCAGCTCCTTGGTGCGCTGGGCGACCAACATGGTGAAGGTGTTGGCGATGATGAAGGTGCCGACGAACAGCGCGATGCCGGCGAAGACCAGCAGGCCCTGCTTGAGTCCGCTCATCGAGGAGGAGATCAGCCTGGCCTGGGAGTCGGCGAGTTCCTTGCCGGTCGTGGTCTCCACCCGGTCTGCCGGAAGCGCCTTGTCGAGAGCCGCCCGCAGCGCGGTCTGGGAGGTGCCGGGGGCCGCCTTCACGTCGATCTCGTCGTACGTCCCCGGCTTGCCGAACAGTTTCTGGGCGGTGGCCGTGTCGAAGAGGGCGAGGCTGCCGCCGGCGGCGACGTTGCCGTCGTCGGTGGTGAAGATGCCGGTGACGACGGGCTTCAGGACCGGGCCGTCGACCGAGAGGCGCACGGTGTCGCCGACCTTGTAGCCGGCCCGCTTCGCGGTCTCGGAGTCGATCGCGACCTGGTTCGCGCCGTGCGGTGCGGTGCCCACGGCGAGCGGGTACCGGGGGTCCTTGTTCCCGTAGTAGTTGCCGCCCTGCGACTGGAAGCCGCCGCCGATGAGCTTGCCGTCCTTGTCGGCGATGGCGGTGAAGCCGCTCACGACGCCGATGGTGTTCGAGGCGCCCGGGACCTCGGCGCTCTTCTCGAGCAGAGCCTGGGTCAGCTCGTGGCTCTTGCCGATCGTGTTGCCCTTGTCCTCCTCGGACTCGGCGGTGACGGCCACGTCGACCTGGCCGAAGCCCTTGGCCGAACTCTTCTGGTAGGCCTCGGAGATGGTGTTGGTGAAGACCAGCGTGCCGGACACGAACGCCACACCGAGCATCACGGCGAGCACGGTCATCAGCAGTCTGGCCTTGTGCGCGAGTACGTTGCGCAGGGCGGTGCGGAACATCAGGAGGTGCGGCCCTTCGCGTCGAACTGCTTCATGAAGTCGAGGACGCTGTCGGCGGTGGGCTTGTACATCTCGTCCATGATCCGCCCGTCCGCCAGGAACACCACCCGGTCCGCGTACGCCGCGGCCACCGGGTCGTGGGTCACCATGACGACCGTCTGCCCCAGCTCCCGTACGGAGTTGCGCAGGAAGCCCAGGACCTCGGCGCCGGAGCGCGAGTCGAGGTTTCCGGTCGGCTCGTCACCGAAGATGATGTCGGGCCTGGACGCCAGTGCCCGGGCGACGGCGACGCGCTGCTGCTGGCCGCCGGAGAGCTGGGCGGGGCGGTGGCTGAGCCGGTCGCGCAGCCCGACCATCCGGATGACCGAGTCCAGCCACTCCTTGTCCGGCTTGCGGCCCGCGATGTCCATCGGGAGGGTGATGTTCTCCAGGGCCGTCAGGGTCGGCAGCAGGTTGAACGCCTGGAAGATGAAGCCGATCTTGTCCCGCCGCAGCTTGGTCAGCTGCTTGTCCTTCAGGGAGCCCAGCTCGGTGTCGCCGATGCGCACCGAACCGGAGGAGAAGGTGTCGAGGCCGGCCACGCAGTGCATCAGCGTGGACTTGCCGGAGCCGGAGGGGCCCATGATCGCGGTGAACTCGGCCTGCCGGAATTCGACGGTGACCCGGTCCAGGGCGACCACCTGGGTCTCGCCCTGTCCGTAGATCTTCGACAGATCCGTGGCGCGTGCGGCCACGGTGGTGGCCCGGCCGGCGACTGGTGTGGTGGTCACGGGATGGAACTCCTAGCGGGACGACGTCGTTGCAGGACGTCTTCCATCGTGGTCGCCGGAGCCCGTCGTGTAGTCAGCCGCAGTTCTGGTTCCGAAGGCAGACTTCGGAGGGACCGCGCCGCTCGGTGTCATACCTGGGGATGACGGCCGCCCCTGATCCGGGCAAGTGCAGAGAACAGGTGGAGCGTCCTTGTTCTGGCGGTGAAATTCCGTCATTCCGCATGCGCGGCCGGGTGTCCCACGTAAGGCTATTGGCAAGTGCGGATGGCGTGTTCCATGGTCTGATGCACCCTCAGACGTCAATAAAATAAGACAACATCGGTCCGCCCGTCCGCTGTTCGGGGGATGCATCCCGATAGGCTCGGGACCTCGACGCGGAGCCCATGGCCTGCCCGGATGGTGGAATGCAGACACGGCGAGCTTAAACCTCGCTGCCCCTTCGCGGGCGTGCCGGTTCAAGTCCGGCTCCGGGCACTTTTCCGCGTTGCTGTTTCTGGCGTTCGGTCGCACGGGGCAGCGAGGGCGGGACTCGTTTCTCCCGCCCCGCCCTTGCCCTTTCAGCGGCGCAGCTCGATCACCGTGATCTCCGGCTCGGCGCCGACCCGTACCGGCGGGCCGAAGAATCAGCGCGCGATGGCCGCCCTCGGCTGCCCCCACGAGGCCGCGGAGCACCACCGCGAAACCCTGCGCACCGCCCGGGGCATCCCTTTCCACCGGGCGGAGCAGCACGCCCCGGCGGGTCTTCGCACCCCCGTCTTCGTACCGTGCCGGGTGTGACGCGCGCCCGCGCGGTGTCCTGTGCCATGGGCCGTCACCCCTCGTAGACAGTCAGGACGGCGCCGTCGATCTCGATCCGGCGGCCCGCCCGCAGGCCGCGGCGGCGCAGTGTTCTCAGACAGGCGTGGAACAGCGGCAGCTCGTCCGCGTCCAGGATGGCGGCGGCCAGTTCCACGAGTTCGGAGACCGACTTCTCGGTCAGTACGTCGGGCAGCTCGCCGGAGAGCAGGACGACCGATTCACCGGCGGGCCCGCGGACCACGGCTGTGGCCGGGCCGCCATGCACGAACAACACATTCCCCCCTGGGAGCCCGGAGTCGTGTCGCTGTCGCTCCTCGGGCAGGACGAGAGAGTAGCGGGGGGAGTGCGGCACTTTCGGCCACAGTCGAGTTCTTTTTCCGACTGCACGGAAGAGTGAACATTCGCGGTCGTGGACCGCCGGGACCGGCTTCCGGACGGTCACTTCCTTGGCCAGGGGTCGGTTCGGCGGACGGTCACTTCTTCGGTGCGCGAGGCGTGGAACGGTCCAGCAGGGACTCCACGAGCGCGGTCACATGGCGGCGGTCGTCGGCCGAGAGCTTCTGGAGGCTGGCGATGAGGAGGTCCACCTCGGGGTCGGCCGGGCGGGCGGTGCCCTCGGAGTCCTGGCCGGCCGGTGAGCCGTACACGTGGATGCCGCAGGCCTCCGCGGCGGCGCGGCGGACCGTGTCCAACGGGAGTTCCAGGCCCTTGGACAGCCCCTCCAGGGTCGTCGCCTGGGGCATCCGGACGACGCGGTCGGTGGTCGCCAGGTGGTGGACGGTGGAGCGCGGGACGCCACCGCGGCGCGCCACCTCGCCGTAGGACCAGCCCTTGCGGTCCAGGCGCTCACGGATCAACTGCTGGAGTGCGTTGGCCACGGGTGGGTCACTTCCTGCTCGCCGCTCGGCGGAACCGTCCATGTCGGGGCCGATTCTACGGGCGGCCCCACCCGCCGCCGAAAGGGTGATTCCCCGAACGGGTTGCGCAGTGGCCCCGCGAGGCCCTAGTGTCCAATCTCGTTGGACAGAACGTCCGACCAAGTTGGACAGAGTGTGGGGGGAACCTGACTCGGTCCGACCGGAAATGCCCATCCCTGAGGGGGAATTGATCATGATGGACGCTCACGAGCTCGAGGCCGAGTCCGCGGAACTGCTGCCCGGCCGGGAGGCCCTCGGTCGTCTGAAGTTCAGCTTCAACAAGACGACCAACGTCACCAAGCACATCGCCAACGTCGAGGCCCACAACTCGTCCCTGGCCGTCAACGACCACTCCCTGGCGTCGGCCGCCGCCTCCCAGGCCGGCCAGAACATCACCGTCACCCAGTAACGCCCGCGCACCACCTCGAACCCGATCCACATCACCTGAAAGGACGTCCGTCATGAGCATGGACATGCACGAGCTGGAGACCGAGTCCGCCGAGCTGCTGCCGGGCCGGGAGGCCCTCGGTCGTCTGAAGTTCAGCTTCAACAAGACGACCAACGTCACCAAGCACATCGCCAACATCCAGGCGGACAACCAGTCCGCGGCGCTCAACGACCACTCCTCGTACTCGGTCGCCGAGTCGCAGGCCTCGCAGTCGATCGTCGTCAAGCAGTAGCACCGGCGTGACCACGGCCGTCGGGGTGGGCCGCCCGTACAGCGGTGCGGTCCACCCCGACGGCCATGCGAGGGGGGAAACGGGGCGGACGTGGGGGGAGACCACATATGACAGTGCTCGGAGACGGGCCCCCGACGCTGTACGACCCCGGCCCGGTGCCCGGGCCGGGCGGCTGGCCGGTGACCTACGAGCAGGTGGCGACGGGCAGCCTGCCGGTCGTCGAACAGCGGCTCGTGCCCCGGCTGAGCGCGGGACTGCGACTGCACGGGGAGTACCAGGGGTCGGGCTTCACCGAGCCCAAGTACATCGCCCGTCGGGGGGACGGGCAGGTCGTGCAGCTGTCGCGGCTGCTGTACCTCGTGGCGTCGTCCGTCGACGGCGAACGTGACACCGAGTCGATCGCCCACCGGGTGAGCGCGAGATTCGGCCGCGAGGTCAGCGGGGACAACATCCGCTTCCTGGTGGAGAAGAAGCTCGAACCCCTCGGTGTGACGGTCCCCGAGGGCCAGGAGAGCGACGAGGTCGACGCACCGCGCTCCGACCTGCTGCTCGCCCTCAAGGGCCATCGGATCATCTTCGACGAGCGGCGCACGGCACGGATCGCGCGGATGTTCGCGTGGCTGCACCGGCCGGTCGTGGTCGCGGCCGTGCTGCTCGCGACCGTGGCCATGGACGTATGGCTGTTCGGCTTCTTCGGGGCGATCGAGCCGGTCCTGGAGGTCCTCGACCAGCCGGTGCTGATCCTGATCGTCTTCGGCCTGACCGTGGCCTCGCTCGTCTTCCACGAGTTCGGCCACGCCTCGGCGTGCAGTTACGGCGGCGCCCGGCCCGGGTGCATCGGCTGCGGGATCTTCCTGATCTGGCCGTCGATGTACACCGACGTGACGGACGTGTACCGGATCGGACGCGGCGGGCGGATCAGGACCGACCTGGGCGGGGTCTACTTCAACGTGGTGTTCATGCTCGGCATGGCCGGGCTGTACTTCGCCACGGGGGAGCCGTTCTTCCTGGCCGCGGTGTATCTCGGGCACTTCGAGATCCTCGAACAGCTGATGCCGGCGGTGCGCCTCGACGGCTACTACATCCTGGGCGACCTCGCCGGGGTCCCGGACCTCTACGGCAAGATCAAGCCGATCCTGCTCGGTCTGGTGCCGGGAAGGAAGGGACGGGCCGCGCGGAAAGAGGTCGCCGGGCTGAAGAAGTCGGCGCGGACCATCGTGGCCGCGTGGGTGCTCACCATGGTGCCGCTGATCATCGGCGAGATGGGCTACGCGCTGTGGAACCTGCCCAGGATCATCGCCACTATGACCCGGTCCATGGTCGAGCAGTTCTCCGGCACCGGGGCGGCCTTCGCGGACGGCGAGGTCGTCGAGGGGCTCGTCGGGGTGCTGGGCTGCCTGATGCTGCTGATCCCGATGGGCGGTGTCGTCTACCTCACCGTGAAGATCGGGGGGCGGATCTGGCGGGCCGCGAAGCGGTCCACGGCAGGGCGGCCCCGGTTGCGGGTGGCGCTGTGCGCGGTGGTCCTCGCCGGGCTGGCGGGCCTCAGTTACGCATGGACGTCCGGACTGACGCCCCAGCCGCTCCCGAAGAAGCCGCCCATCGCGCCGATCCTCCAGCCCGGGGTGTCGACGGAGGAAGCACAGCCCCGACAGGCCACGATCCCGGACGGCGACGCGTCCACCGCGGACGACGGCCCGGCGGACAACCCGTCAGGCCCCGGCCCCGGCGCGGTCCCACCGTCGGCGGCGGGCGGCTCACCGGGCTCCGACGCCCCGTCCGCCGGCACCTCCGCCGCCTCGGCGTCCGCCTCCCCGGCACCGTCGGCGGCATCGCCGGGCGCGGCGACCGGGGGCACCTCCCGTGGACCGGCGTCCCCGGCCCAGGGCACCTCTGCGGGCCCGGATCCGTCCTCTCCTGGCACGGGTGAGGGCTCGTCGAGCCCACCACCCCCGTCCCCGATCCCGTCGGAGAGCATCCCACCGTCCCCGGCAGACACCCCTTCCCCGGCACCGGCCAGCGGATCACCTGGGGCGTCCTGAGTGGGTGCGGCGGTGCGGGCGGGACCGCCGGCGGCTTCCGGCCCAGGACGCCGGTGCGGGCGGGACAGCCGCACCGGCTTCCGGCCCAGGACGGTGAGGCCGGGAGAGGAACGGGGCGCCCACCGGGATTCCGGCTCCGGGGCCCCGGCCCCTACGCGGCCACCCGCGTGGCGGGCGGACTCGGCGGCCGGGGTGGGGTGTCGGCTCCCGTCCCGCAGGCCGGTAAGCGGTCGGCCCTTGCCAGGGGCCGGCAGTCGGCTCCCATCCGGCGATCCGGTGTGTGGTCCGTCCTCGCCGGGGGTCGGTGGTCGGTCCTCGTGGCAGGGGGCCGGTGGTCGGTCCCGGCCGGCGAGTTGGTGGTCGGTTCTCGTCGGGAAGGCCGGTCCCGCCGGGGGCGATGGTCAGCCTTCATCGCGGGGGCCGGTGGTCGGTCCCGCCGGGGCCGGCACATGGTCCGTCGTCGTCGGCGGCGGCCTGGCCACATGGGCGACGGCTGTCCCGGGGACCAGCACGCGGTCCTCCACGCCAGGGACAGCCAGGCGGTCCTACGCGCCGGAGACAGCCACGCGGTTCTACGCGCCGGGACCGACACCCGGTCCCCGCCCCGCGGACCACCGCCCCGTCCCGTCGCGATGAGGCACCGGCGGCCGGCTCCGAGTCGGTCGCCTCTCCGTCACTCCCCACATCCGTACTGATCCATCCATCCAAGGAGACCCCTTGAGCAGCCACCGAAAACCCCGTACCTCAACTCCCTTCACCCGGCGTGCCGTTCGCGTGGGACTGTTCGCCGCCGGTGTCGCCGGTGTGGCGACCGCCGTGCCGGCGCAGGCGGCCACCGGCGGGGTCGCCAAGGTCGCCGTCGCGTCGGACCATGTCTTCAGCCACGCCGACCGCCGCGACCACACCGAGGAGAAGGACTCGTTCACCGTCCGGCAGTTCGGCAAGGTGACCGCCGCCTCCGTGCGCAACCAGGCCAACGCGGTCTCGTCGGGCTGCACCGCCGACGACGACTGCCGTTCGGTCGCGCTGTCCTTCCAGATCGTCACCGTCGCGGGCGAGCACACCCGCCTGAACGCCGTGAACCTCAGCGACGCCGCCAACAAGAGCTGCACCGGCTGCCAGACCCTGGCCGGCGCCTACCAGTTCGTGGTCTCCACGCCCACCCCGCTCACCCTCGACTCCGCCCACCGCCGCCAACTCGCCGACATCCACCGCCGACTGGACGCCCTGACCCGCTCCGACGTCCCCGCGACCGACCTGCGCACCCGGGCCGACGCGCTCGCCGCCGAGGTCAACACCGTCCTCCAGGACGCCGTGGCCGACGCCCCCAAGGGGGACGCGCAGGAGGACGTCACCATGCGCCGCCACCTGGACGGCTGGCCCAGCCGCTGACCCGGCCGGCCGTCCGGCCCGCGGCAACCACCCGTGGGCCGGACGGCCGCGCGGACCGTTGACATCGGCAGACCCTCGGCGCAGACTCGGCCCAGTTGAGTGAAATAAACTTCACCACGCGAACACGAGCTATTGCGCGCGCCAGCCACAAGGTCTCCGAAGGGAACGCCCGATGCGCACCACCGTCGGCATCATCGGAGCCGGCCCCGCCGGCCTCCTCCTCGCCCGGCTCCTCCACAACGCCGGCATCGACTCGGTCGTCCTGGAGAGCCGCGACCGCGCCTACGTCGAGCACCGCCAGCGCGCCGGGATCCTGGAGCAGGGCACCGTCGACGTACTGCGCGCGGCCGGCGCCGGCGAGCGCATGGACCGCGAGGGACTCCCGCACGACGGCATCGAGCTGCGCTACGACAGAAAGCGCCACCGCGTCGACTTCCCCGCCCTCACCGGCGGCCGGTCCGTGACGGTCTACGCCCAGACCGAGGTCTGCAAGGACCTCATCGCCCTCCAGCTCAAGGACGGCGGCCCGCTGCTGTTCGAGGCGGAGGCCCTGGCCGTCGAGGGGGCGGACGGAGACAGCCCGCGGATCCGCTTCCGGCACGAGGGGCGCGAGGACGTCCTGGAGTGCGCGTACGTCGTCGGCTGCGACGGCTTCTGGGGCGTCGCGAGGAAGGCGATCCCCGCCGAACTGACCAAGGTGTTCGAGCGGACGTACCCCTTCGCCTGGCTCGGCATCCTCGCCGACGTCCCGCCCTCCCACGACGAACTCGTCTACGCCCGCCACGACCGCGGCTTCGCCCTGCTGTCCATGCGCTCCCCGTCCGTCTCCCGCCTCTACCTCCAGGTCCCCGAGGGCACCGACGTCGAGAGCTGGGGCGACGAGGAGATCTGGGACGAGCTGGAGCGCCGCTTCGAGACGGACGACGACTGGAGGCTCGACAGGGGACCGATCACCCAGAAGTCCGTCACCCCCATGCGCTCCTACGTCCACGAGCCCATGCGCCACGGCCGTCTCTTCCTCGCCGGTGACGCGGCACACATCGTCCCGCCCACCGGCGCCAAGGGCCTGAACCTCGCCGTCGGCGACGTCGTGACCTTCGCGAGGGCGCTGACGTACCAGGAGGAGACCGGTTCGGCCGAGCGCCTCGACGCCTACTCCGAGACCTGCCTGCGGCGGGTGTGGCAGGCCGAACGGTTCTCGTACGACATGACGAGCCTGCTGCACCGGTCGCCCGACGCCACCGCCTTCGATGACCGGATGCAGCTGGCCCGGCTGGAGCGGATCGCCGGGTCGCGGGCCGCCGAGACCGACCTCGCCGAGGGGTACACCGGCTTCCCCTTCGACTGAGGCCCCTCCAGTGCCGGGAATCACGCGTGCGCGTAGCGTGTTGGCCGACACAACGAGGGAAGATCCTCCTCAAGCACTAGGGTCATTCCTTTGCCTACCCATTACTCTTGAGGCAAGGTCCACACACGGTGGCCACGGAGGAGTGAAATGAGGAGCAGCAACCCGGTCTTCTCGCGACGGGGGTTCAGCCGCGACAACGGCTACGCGGGCTTCAACACCGCGCCGCAGGCCGGGGGCGCAGCCGTAGGCACGCAGGGCAGCCCCTACGCGCAGCCGCAGGGCAACCCGTACGCGACCAACCCCTACGCCCAGGACCTGCAGCAGGGTGCGCCGCCGCAGGCCCCGGTGACCACCGGCCGGATGACGATGGACGACGTCGTCATGCGCACCGGCACCACGCTCGGCATCCTGATCGTGACGGCCGCGCTCGCCTGGGCGCTGCTGCCCGTCGACGACGCCAACATCGGCCGCTCGTACGGCATCGGTATCGGTGCCGCGGTGATCGGCATGGTCCTGGCGCTCGTGCAGTCCTTCAAGCGCACGGCCTCGCCCGCGCTGATCGTGTCGTACGCCGCGTTCGAGGGCGTGTTCCTCGGCGTCATCTCCAGCATCGTCGACAACCGCATCGCGAGCGGTGCGGCCATGCAGGCCGTGATCGGCACCCTGGCGGTCTTCGCCGCCGTACTCGTGGCGTACAAGGCCGGCTGGATCCGCGTCAACCGGCGGTTCTACGGCTTCGTGATGGCTGCCGCGCTCGGCTTCATGCTGCTGATGGTCGTCAACCTGCTGTTCGCCGTTTTCGGCGGCGGTGACGGCCTCGGCTTCCGCAGCGGCGGCCTCGGCATCCTGTTCGGCATCATCGGCGTCCTGCTCGGCGCGTGCTTCCTCGCCCTCGACTTCAAGCAGGTCGAGGACGGCATCGCCTACGGCGCCCCGCGCGAGGAGGCGTGGCTGGCCGCGTTCGGTCTCACGCTGACGCTGGTGTGGATCTACATGGAGTTCCTGCGACTCGTCGCGATCCTCAACAGCAGCGACTAGTCCCCGACGGTCGTACGGCGAAGGGCTCCCGGTTCCGACCGGGGGCCCTTCGGCATGTGCGCAGCTCAGAAGTACCTGCGCGCGGCCCTCCTCAGGTCGTACTCGTGGATGATCGCCTTGGCGTGGCCGTACGCGAGGTTGTGTTCGTGGCGGAGCCAGCTGACCTTTTCCTCGAAGCGGAAGAGGGCCGGGCCTTCGTCGACGGTGCGGAGCCAGTCGGACACTTCACGACCGGTGCAGTGGGGGATGCGGGCGAGCAGGTTGCGGTGGGTCTCCTCGGAGAGGACGTGGGACATCGGCGCCTCCGGACGCAAAGGGGATGTAAGCCGGTCCTTCAGGTCACCGTGCCTGAGCGTTCGCCTGTTGGCAACAGTCCCGGAGGGACGCGTACGGTTGCCCGGTGGCTGATACTTCGCGTCTGACCCGGGCTGTGGACCACTTCGCCGACCGTTTGCGGGCCGCGCCGCAGAGCCGGTTGCAACGGGGCGCCGCCGCCGAGGCGCTGGGCCTGGCCCGGGAGTTCGCCCGTCGGACGCAGGTTCTGGAGGAGCCGGGGACCGAGCTTCGCGAGATGCCGGACGCGGGGATGTTCGCCGCCGCCGACCAGATCACCGTGGCCGTGCACGACCTGGCCCTCGTCCTGACGGACGAGGGCCAGGTGGAAGAAGCGATGGAACTGGTCGCACAGGCCCAGCAGCGGGCCGGAGTCTGACACCTACAGAGACGCTATGACCCTGTCGGCCAGGATGTAGACGTTCTCCTCGCCGCACGCGAACGTCAGCGTGTACGCCCCCGAGACGCCCGAGCCGCCCAGCAGGACCGGGGTCTCGCCCGCGCGCAGGGCCGCCGCGAGGCGTTCGGCCGTCTCGCGGTGGCCCGGGGTCATGCAGAGGGTCGTTCCGTCGGCGAAGACGTAGACGTCAAGGGTGCCGAGGGGGCCGGGGCGGACGTCCGCCAGTTCGGTGCCGGACGCGGCCAGTTCCTCCAGGGTCGCCACCGTGCGTTCGTGGTCGCCCACGACCGGTGAACCGACCGGCACGAAGTCCGGGTGGGAGGGGTGGCGGCGCCGGGCCGCGGCCAGTTCTGGGCTGTCGCCGGCGAACTCGTCCGCGTCGGCCGAGGACTCCGACACCGGCTCCAACGGCTCCAAGCCCACGAAATCGGCCTGCCGGGGCATGAACAGCTCGCTGTCGGGCAGGCCGAGCAGCGAGGGCGCGTCGGAGGTGTCACGGGCCTCCTGGGCGGCCCAGAAGGCCCGCGCCTCGGCGAGCTCCCGCTCGCGCTCCTCGGCGAGGGCCTCGGCCACCGCGGCGCGTATCTCGTCGACGTCAGCGGCGGCACGGGCGGCCGGTACGAGACCCCGTACGGGCGCGGAGTTGTTCCTGGCGAGCTCGGTGTGCAGGGCGGCGACCTGTCGGCGCAGCACCATGAGGGTGCGCAGGACGGCGACGCCCACGGCGCCCGTGGCGGCCGTGGTGACCAGCAAGGCGATCGGCATGGCGCTCACTGACGTACTCCCGGTTCAAAGTCGACCCCCGACTTCCTACATCAGCTTGAAGGGCGGACTATCCAGCTGTCAGTGCGTAACGTCACGAAACGGACAGGTATTTGGACTCCGGATTTCGTGGTGATCCGCTCTGAGCTGCGCAAATCCCTTGGCGAAGGGAGATAGGTCACATCCTGGGGGAGATTGGATCACAAATCGGCCCAGAACCCTGGAGTTTCCACGGTTCTGGGCCAAAGAGTGACGCCGGGTCCCCGTACGGGCACGGAGAGTTGGGAAATCAGCTGAGGCGCTCGATGACCATCGCCATGCCCTGGCCGCCGCCCACGCACATGGTCTCCAGACCGAACTGCTTGTCGTGGAACTGGAGGGAGTTGATGAGCGTGCCGGTGATGCGGGCGCCGGTCATGCCGAAGGGGTGGCCGACCGCGATCGCGCCGCCGTTGACGTTCAGCTTCTCCAGCGGGATGTTCAGGTCGCGGTAGGAGGGGATCACCTGGGCGGCGAACGCCTCGTTGATCTCGACCAGGTCGATGTCGTCGATCGTGAGACCGGCGCGGCGCAGCGCCTGGTTGCTCGCGTCCACCGGGCCCAGGCCCATGATCTCGGGGGACAGGCCGGAGACACCGGTCGACACGATGCGGGCGAGCGGGGTGAGGCCGAGCTCGCGGGCCTTGGCGTCGGACATGATCACGACCGCGGCGGCACCGTCGTTGAGGGGGCAGCAGTTGGCCGCCGTGACGAGGCCGTCGGGGCGGAAGACCGGCTTCAGGCCGCCGACGGCCTCCATGGTGACGCCGGCGCGGGGGCCGTCGTCCTTGGAGACGACCGTGCCGTCGGGGAGCGTGACCGGGGTGATCTCGCGCTCCCAGAAGCCGTTCTTGATGGCTTCCTCGGCGAGGTTCTGCGAACGGACGCCGAACTCGTCCATGTCCTGACGGGTGACGCCCTTGACGCGCGCCAGGTTCTCCGCGGTCTGGCCCATCGCGATGTACGGGTCGGGGAGCTGACCGTCCTCGCGCGGCTCGTGCCAGGTCGTGCCCTCCTGGGCGGCGGTGGCGGCGGTGCGGGCCTGCGCCTCGTCGAAGATCGGGTTCGTGGTGTCCGGGAGGCCGTCGGAGCTGCCCTTGGCGTAGCGGGAGACCATCTCGACGCCGGCCGAGATGAAGACGTCGCCCTCACCGGCCTTGATGGCGTGCAGGGCCATGCGGCTCGTCTGCAGCGAGGAGGAACAGTAACGGGTGATCGTGCAGCCGGGCAGGTGGTCCATGCCCATCTGTACGGCGACGATGCGGCCCAGGTTGTAGCCCTGCTCCCCGCCGGGGAGGCCGCAGCCGAGCATCAGGTCGTCGATGTCGCGCGGGTCCAGCTCGGGGACCTTGGCGAGGGCGGCCTGGATGATCGTGGCGGTGAGGTCGTCGGGGCGCAGGTCCTTGAGCGAGCCCTTGACAGCGCGGCCGATGGGGGAGCGGGCGGTCGAGACGATCACGGCTTCGGGCATCACGGCTCCATTGGCATGCGGGGGTGTTCTTCCGGACGGGGCTCTTTGGGAAGTTACCCGTACGTATGGCCTGGGTCACGGGGGTGACGGTGTGACCTATGTCTAAGCGCTTGCTTGGGCCTCCGGTGCTGGACTCCACCCGCTCGCGCGAGTACCCCGCCAGGCACCGCTCACTGGATGCTCGTGGTGCTGGTGGGTGACGGCTCCGTCGCCCGCACCCGCCGCCTCCGCCTGCGCTTGAGCAGTGCCCAGGGCCCCGTCGGGCCCGTCGGCATCGCCGCCGCGACCTCCGTACCCGCCTCCGACGCCGCCTCCGCCGCCGCCCGGGCCACCGGCAGGAAGCCCTCGCGGCGCGAGACGTCCGGGCGGTCCTCGTCGGCCGGCCACAGGCTCAATGCCGCGCAGACCGTCGGCAGCACCGCCATCGCCGCCGTCGCATACCCCTCCGCCGAGGGGTGGTAGTTGTCGGGGCCGAACAGCTCACGCGGGTTCGCCTCGAACTCCGGACCCAACAGGTCGCCCAGCGAGACCGTGCGGCCGCCCTGCTCCACCGCGCCGATCGTCTGCGCCGCCGCCAGCTGACGCGAGGCCCGGCGGGCCAGCCACCGCAGCGGCTGCTGGACCGGCTCGATCGTGCCCAGGTCGGGACAGGTGCCGACCACCACCTCGGCACCGGCCGTGCGCAGCCGCCGTACCGCGGACGACAGGTGCCGCACGGAACGCGTCGCCGGCATCCGGTGCGTGACGTCGTTCGCGCCGATCATGATCACGCACACGTCCGGGATCCGCTCGGGGTCCGCCAGCGTCAGCGCCACCTGACGGTCCAGGTCGTCCGAGGTGGCGCCGGGCAGGGCGACATTACGGAGTTCCACCGGGCGTTCCGACACCGCCGCGAGCCCGGACGCCAGCAGCGCGCCCGGCGTCTGGGCCGCCCGGTGCACTCCCTGGCCCGCGGCCGTGGAGTCGCCCAGCATCGTCAGACGCAGCGGCGGAACGCCCGCGGCGGCATACACGTGGCCGTACCGGCCCTCGGCCTGCGGGACGTGCGGCGCCGTGCCGTTGCCCACCTGCCGCCTGGCCAGCCGCACCTCCGCCAGCACCAGCCCCATGGCCGCCGCGCCGACCAGACCGATCCCGCCGCCGCCGTATGCGGCGCCGGCCGCGATCCGCCGGGCCACCCTCGCCCTCGACATGCTCGTCATACGTCGCCGCCACCTCCGTCGTACCCGCTACACCCACTCCTTGCCCCGCACGGACCGTGGCCCAATCCCAACGGGGTGTGAACGACCGTCATGGCGCCCGATCAGGCCATAGGCTGGCTGGACCACTAGGACCAATTCTTTGCAAGCATCCGGAGACAACGGTGCAATTCCACGACTCGATGATCAGCCTCGTCGGCAACACCCCGCTGGTGAGGCTCAACAGCGTGACCAAGGGCATCAAGGCGACCGTCCTGGCCAAGGTCGAGTACTTCAACCCCGGCGGCTCCGTGAAGGACCGCATCGCCCTGCGCATGATCGAGGCGGCGGAGGAGAGCGGCGCGCTGAAGCCAGGGGGCACCATCGTCGAGCCGACCAGCGGAAACACCGGGGTCGGACTCGCCATCGTGGCGCAGCAGAAGGGGTACAAGTGCATCTTCGTGTGCCCCGACAAGGTGTCGACGGACAAGATCAACGTCCTGCGGGCCTACGGGGCCGAGGTCGTCGTCTGCCCGACCGCCGTGGACCCCGAGCACCCGGACTCGTACTACAACGTCTCCGACCGGCTGGTGCGTGAGACGCCGGGGGCGTGGAAGCCCGACCAGTACTCCAACCCCAACAACCCGCTCTCCCACTACCACTCCACCGGCCCCGAGCTGTGGGAGCAGACGGAGGGGAAGATCACCCACTTCGTGGCGGGCGTGGGCACCGGCGGCACCATCTCCGGCACCGGCCGCTACCTGAAGGACGCCAGCGATGGCGCGGTCCAGGTGATCGGCGCCGACCCCGAGGGCTCGGTGTACTCCGGCGGCTCCGGCCGGCCGTACCTCGTCGAGGGCGTCGGCGAGGACTTCTGGCCGACCGCCTACGACCGGACCGTCGCCGACGAGATCGTCGCCGTCTCCGACAAGGACTCCTTCCAGATGACCCGCCGCCTCGCCAAGGAGGAGGGCCTCCTGGTGGGCGGCTCCTGCGGCATGGCCGTGGTGGCGGCCCTGCGCGTCGCCGAACGCCTGGACGAGAACGGCGTCGTGGTCGTCCTGCTCCCGGACAGCGGGCGGGGGTACCTCTCGAAGATCTTCAATGACGAGTGGATGGCCGACTACGGCTTCCTGGAGGACGAGGGCCCCAGCGCCCGCGTCGCCGACGTCCTCAACGACAAGGTGCACGGCGCCATCCCCTCCCTCGTCCACATGCACCCGGACGAGACGGTCGGCGAGGCCATCGAGGTGCTGCGGGAGTACGGCGTCTCGCAGATGCCGATCGTCAAGCCTGGCGCCGGCCACCCGGACGTGATGGCCGCGGAGGTCGTCGGCTCGGTCGTCGAACGCGAGCTGCTCGACGCCCTGTTCACTCAGCGGGCCTCGCTGGAGGACCCGCTGGAGAAGCACATGTCGGCCCCGCTGCCCCAGGTCGGCTCCGGCGAACCGGTCGGCGACCTGATGACGGTCCTCGGTTCCGCGGACGCCGCGATCGTCCTCGTGGAGGGCAAGCCCACCGGAGTCATCAGCCGCCAGGATCTGCTGGCCTTCCTCGCCAAGGGCGGGAAGTAGCGGTAAATGTCCGGTGAACCCCGGGCGCCGGAGGCGGTCTTGCGGTTTCCTACCGAAAGGGTGGACTTCGCGGAACTGGTACGAGCTGGTCACGTCCGCGCAGCACACGCTTAACACGGGCCCGGCACAGTGGTGGATGTCGGCAGGGCGGGAGCGGCTCCCCGCCCAGGCCGGCGCCGAAACGTCCAAGGACCTCCGGAGCGGCTCCCGGACCTCCAAGGACGCCGGACGTGAGACCTGGCCTGACCCGGTCGACGTCCTTCGCGGGGACCGCCGTCGTCCCGCCCCCCGGTAACGGGGGTGCGGCGGTCCCCGCGCATCACCTTCTCAGCGCGTTGTCAGCGCGCGGGGCTCGACGCCCAGCTTCCCAGCAACGCCAGCCTCTCCGCCGTCTCCGACCCCGGTTCCGGTGTGTAGACGAGCAGGGTCTGGTCGCCGTCTCCCGGGATCGTGAGGGTCTCGTACGGGAAGACGAGCAGGCCCGCCACCGGGTGCTGGAGGCGCTTCACGCCGTAGGCGCACTCCTTGACCTGGTGGTCGGCCCACAGTCGGCGGAAGTCCTCGCTCTTGAGGGAGAGTTCGCCGACGAGCGAGGTCATTTCGCGGTCGTCCTGGTGGTGGCCCGCCAGGACACGCATGTGGGCCACGCTCTGGGCGGCCACGGCCTGCCACTCCGGGTAGAAGTCACGGGCGGCGGGGTCGAGGAACACGTGCCGCGGGATGCTGCGGGCCTTGGCGGTCGTACCGCTGTAGCCGAACACCGTGTCGGCCAGGGGGTTCCAGGCCAGGACGGTCATGCGGCGGTCCAGGACGAAGGCCGGGGTGCGGTCCATGGCGTCGATCATGAGCTGGACGGCCGGGCGGACGCGGGGGCGCGTCGGGCGGTCGGTCTGCCTGTGGGGGCGGGCCACCGCGTGGAGGTAGTCGCGTTCGGTGTCGTCCAGGCGCAGGACGCGCGCGACGGCGTCCAGGACGGCGTCGGAGACTCCCCCGGACTTCGTCCGGGAGGGGCCCCCGGGCCCCCTGCCCTGCTCCAGCCGGATGTAGTAGTCGACGCTCACTCCGGCCAGCTGCGCCACCTCCTCCCGGCGCAGACCGGGCACGCGGCGCCGGCCGTGTGAGGGCAGCCCCACCTCCTCGGGCTGTATGCGGGCGCGGCGTGAGCGCAGGAAATCTCCGAGGTCCCCGTTCATGGGTTCGATCGTAGGGGAGGCCGGGGTTTTGAACCTGGTACTGGCAGACCCAGGAAAAGCGCATCCCTGGGTACGGCGGCCCGGGCGCCGCAGGGTGGTGGTCGAGCCGGGGAGTCACCCCGGCGGACATCCCACCGAGGAGCACTTCGATGTCGTACGAGAATCTGGCCGGACGTACCGCTGTCGTCACCGGAGCGGCGAGCGGTATCGGGGAGGCCACGGCCGTGCTGCTGGCCGCGCAGGGGGCGCGGGTCGCGCTGCTCGCGCGGCGCGGTGAGCGGCTGGAGGCGGTCGTGGGGAAGATCCGGGCCGACGGCGGTCAGGCGCTGGCGGTGGTCGCGGACGTCACCGACGACGCGTCCGTGGCGGCCGCCGTGGAGAGCGTCCACGCCGCCTACGGGACCGTCGACCTGGTGGTGAACAACGCGGGCGTGATGCTGCCGAACCCGATCGTCGACGCCCGCGTCGACGAGTGGCAGCGGATGATCGACACCAATGTCACCGGTGTCCTGCGTGTCATCGGCGCCTTCGCCGGGGACCTGAACGAGGCGGCCGCGCAGGGGCGCAGCGCGGACCTGGTGAACGTCTCGTCCATCGGCGCGCACGTCACGGGCTTCACGGACTACGCCGTGTACGGGGCGACGAAGGCCGCGGTCACGCATCTCTCGGCGCTGCTGAGGAACGAGTTCGGGCCGCGGGGCGTGCGGGTCACCAACATCGAGCCGGGGCTGACGGAGAGCGAGCTCGCCACGCACATCGAGAACGACGGGCTGCGGGAGCAGATCGGCGGCATGGCCGAGGCGATGGGCACGCTGACGGCCACGGAGCTCGCCGACCTCGTCGCCTACGTCACCAGCCGGCCCCGGCACGTCAACCTGCGCCAGGTCGTGGTGCTGCCGACCGCGCAGGTGTGAGCGCCGGGTCAGTCCTCCCAGTCGCTGCCCCGGGAGGACGGCTTCGTCCGCCGGCCCCGGAAGAGGTCCGGGTTGAGGCGGAGCGCCTGGAAGGCGTTGACGCCGACGATGCCGACCCAGGTGACCATGAGGCCGGGCAGGTCGCCGAGGGCGCCGCCGATCCCGGAGAGCGGGATCGCCAGTACCAGGGAGACGATGCCGAAGCCGAAGCGTTCGCCGAAGGAGTCGGTGGGCTTGGGCGAGCGGGCGCCGCGGGCCGTCACCATCTGCTGCTCGGCGAGCTGCCGGCGCAACCGTCGGTCCACGGCGCCGTCGATCCGCTGGTCGACCTTCTCCAGGAACGAGTCGACCAGCGCGGACTCGTACTCCTCGCCCAGTTCCCTGCGGGCCTGCAGGGTGGCGTTGAGTTCCTTCTTGAGTTCGGGGTCCCGCGCGTCCATTCCGGTCATGGGGTCCACGGTAGGCAGCGGTACCGCCCGCTGCACTGGGGTTAGCCCCCCTGTTGCGGCGGGGGTGCTTCCCAGATCAGCCCGTGGTCAGCCCGTGCTGCTTCGCGTACGCGTTCGCCACGTCCTCCGGGTCCTTCTTGTCGTTGTCGACCTGGCTGTTGAGCTGGGTGAGCTGGGCGGTCGTCAGGACGTTGCCGAGGCGGGCGAGAGCCTTGCGGACGGTGTCGTCGGCCTTGCGGTCGGCTATGAGGGGGACGATGTGCTGGCTGGGGATGAGGTTCTTCGGGTCGGTCAGCACCACCCAGTCGTCGGCCGCGATGTCGGTGTCGGTGGTGAAGAGGTTCGCCACGTCGACGTCGCCCTTCTTCAGGGCGCCCTTGACGAGCGGACCGTCCGAGTCGAGGGACTTGAACTCCTTGAACTCGACGCCGTACACCTCCTTGAGGCCGACGGCGCCCACCCGGCGCTTCTTGACCTCGGGCGCCGCGCCGATGACCAGCCTGCCGTTCTGCTTGGCGAGGTCGGCGAGGGTGACGAGGCCGTACTTCCTGGCGGTCGCCCGGGTGACGACGAAGCAGTCGGAGTCGGCCGCCTGGCCGTACGGGAGCACCTGGAGGCCGGCGGGCAGGGCCAGGGTGAGGGCGTTCTGCATGGTGCCCGGCTCGGCCGACGCGTCCTTGGGGGCCAGGTAGTTGAGGAGGGCGCCCTGGTACTCGGGCAGCAGGTCGATGTCGCCGGCCTTGAGGGCGGGGATCACGATCTCTCGGGTGCCGAGGTTGGGACGGACCTTCACCTTCACGCCGGCCTGCCGGAGCACGGCCGCGTACAGGTATCCGAGGACCTGGTTCTCGGTGAAGTTGGCGGTGCCGATGGTGACTCCGCCCTTGCTGGAGCCGCTGCCGCCGGAGGTGGTGCCGCCGCCGTCGAGGGAGGTGATGCCGCTGGAGCAGGCGGAGAGGGCGGGGACGGAGGCCGCCGCGAGGAGGCCGCCGAGGAGGGTGCGTCGGTTCATCGGAGGGGTCCTTACGCGGTGCGGTGACGGAAGAGGAAGCGCTGGAGGCCGGAGAGCAGCAGGTCGAGGGCGACGGCGATCACGGCGACCAGCACCGCGCCGCCGAGGACCTGGACGAGGTCGCGCTGGGCGAGGCCGTCGAAGACGTAGCGGCCCAGGCCCCCGAACGAGACGTACGCCGCGATGGTCGCGGTGGCGACGACCTGGATCAGTGCCAGGCGCAGGCCGGTCATGATCAGGGGAAGTGCGAGGGGCAGTTCGACCTGGAACAGGACCTGGTGGCCGCGCATGCCCTGGCCGCGGGCGGCGTCCTTGACGTCCGGGTCGACCGCGGTCATGCCGGCGTAGGTGTTGGTGACGATCGCCGGGACCGCGAGAGCGACGAGGGCGACGTAGACCGGGAGCATGGACAGGCCGCCGGCCAGGAAGACCAGCACGACCAGGCCGACGGTGGGCAGGGCGCGGCCGAAGGACGCGAGGTTGATCGCGACGAAGGCGCCCTTGCCGGTGTGGCCGATCAGCAGGCCGAGGGGCAGGCCGATCGCGGCCGCGACGAGGGTCGCGAGGAGCGAGTACTGCAGGTGCTCGGCGAGCCGGTGGGCGATGCCGTCGGTGCCGGTCCACTGGGAGCCGCTGGTCAGCCAGGTGCCGAGGTTCTTGATGAGTTCGTACATGTCAGGCTCGCCTCCGCCGCCACGGGGTCAGGACGTACTGGAGGGCCACCAGCAGGGCGTCCGCGATCACGGCGAGCAGGAGCGTGAGGACCACACCCGCGATCACCGGGGTCGGGAAGTCGCGCTGGAAGCCGTCGGTGAAGAGCTGGCCGAGGCCGCCGTCGCCGATGTAGGTGGCGACCGACACGAGGGAGATCGACATGACGGTCGCGATCCGCACCCCGGCCATGATCACGGGGAGTGCGAGGGGGAGTTCGACGGTGAGGAGGGTGCGCAGGGGGCGGGTGCCCATCGCCTTCGCCGCCTCCTTGGTCTTCGCGGGGACCGAGTCGAGGCCCTCGACGGTGTTCCGCAGCAGGACGACCAGGGTGTAGATGGTCAGGCCGATCACGGTCGTGGTGCGGGTCAGGCCGCTGATCGGCAGCAGGAGCACGAAGATCGCGATCGAGGGGATCGTGAACAGGACGTTCGAGAGGCCGAGCAGGAAGCCGCGCAGGGGGCGGATCCGGTGCGCGACCACTGCCAGGGGGAGGCTGATCAACAGGCCGAAGAAGACCGCTGAGAGCGCTGCCTGGAGGTGCGAGATCGTCAGGGTGGTCAGGTCGTCGGTGTGGCCGGATATCCACGACCAGTCGATGGTCATGCGGCCACCCGGGCTTCCGTGTGGGCCCGGCCGGCGTGCCGGTGGATGTCGTCGCGGGAGGTGACGCCGGTGAGGACGCCCTCGGTGTCGACGCGGGCGACCAGGCCGGTGGGGGAGGCGACGGACTCGTCGAGGGCGGCGAGCAGGGAGTCGCCGTCCTTGAGCGGTCGTACGGGGACCTCGGCGTCCTGGGTCGCCCAGTGCAGAGGCCTGCCCGCCGCGTCGCACACCAGGGACCAGGCGGCCCCTTCCGGCGCCGGGCCCTGCGGGACCTCGGCCAGGGTCTTCAGTGAGAGCAGCTTCAGGCCGCGCTCGGCGCCGAGGAAGTCGGCCACGAAGTCGTCGGCGGGGCGGGCGAGGAGTTCGGCGGGTGGGGCGCACTGGACGAGGTGGCCGCCGGTGCGGAAGATCGCGATGCGGTCGCCGAGCCTGACCGCTTCGTCGACGTCGTGCGTGACGAAGACGATGGTCTTGTTCAACTCCTTCTGGAGTCGGAGCAGTTCGTCCTGGAGCTGGGTGCGTACGACCGGGTCGACCGCGCCGAAGGGCTCGTCCATGAGCAGGACCGGCGGGTCGGCGGCGAGCGCGCGGGCGACGCCGACGCGCTGCTGCTGGCCGCCGGAGAGCTGGTGCGGGTACCGCTTGCCGGACTCGGGGGTGAGGCCGACGGTTTCGAGGAGTTCGGCGGCGCGGATGCGGGCCTTCTTGCGGCCGTGGCCCAGGAGCAGGGGCACCGTGGCGATGTTGTCCAGCACGGTGCGGTGCGGGAAGAGTCCGGACTGCTGGATGACGTAGCCGATGGAGCGGCGCAGTTCGGCGGCGTCCTGGCGGGTGACGTCCTTGCCGCCGACCTTGATGGTGCCGGAGGTCGGTTCGACCATCCGGTTGATCATCCTGAGGGTGGTCGTCTTGCCGCAACCGGAGGATCCGACGAGGACCGTGACGCCGCCTTCCGGCATGTCGAGGGTGAGATCGTGCACTGCTGTCGTGCCGTTGGGGAAGCGCTTGTGGACCGCGTCGAACTGGATCATGAGTTGTCCCTTGCCCGGCTGTATAACGTCATGCAGAGTTCTCGGTACCTGAATAGGTTGTCAACGGTTCGGTGTTAATCCGAGGTAACGGATGACCGCCAGGCAAGATCAGATGTCCGCTTGAGGGGAGTTTGAGCTAGATGTCGTCTCGGATCGTGGACGCGTCGGATCCCGTCGCGGTCGGGCACACCGGTCTGGTGGTACTCGACGGGATCGCACTCGACGTCGCGGACGTGGTCCGCCTCGCCGACGGGAGCGCGCGGCCGGTGCCCGGGACCGACGCGATGAAGCGGGTCACTGAGTCTTGGGACGCCGCCCGCCAGATCGCCGCGACCGGACGCGTCTACGGCCGCTCGACCGGCGTCGGCGCGAACCGGAACGAGGACGTGCCCACCGAGGCGGCCGCCGAACACGGGCTGCGGCTGCTGCGCAGCCACGCCGGCGCCATCGGCGAGGAACTCCCCGCCCGGCAGGTCCGCGCGATGCTCGCGGTCCGCGCCAACCAGCTCCTGGCGGGCGGCGCCGGACTGCGGCCGACCGTCGTCACAGCCCTGTGCGAGGCGCTGGAGAACGGCGCGTACCCGGTCGTCAACGAGTTCGGCTCGGTGGGCACCGGTGACATCGCGGCGCTGGCCCAGGTGGGACTGGCGCTGGCGGGGGAGCACCCCTGGAGGGAGGCCGGCGCCCCCGAGCCCCAGCTCCTCGACAACAACGACGCCCTCGCCTTCATCAGCAGCAACGCCCTCACGCTCGCCCAGGCCGCCCTCGCGTTGCACGAGCTGCGCGGACTCGTCGAGGCCACGCAGGTCGTCGGGGCGCTGTCGCTGCTGGCCGTGGACGGGTCGCACGAGGCGTACGCCGCTCCCGTGCACGCGGCCCGCCCGCACCGCGGGTCCGCCGAAGTGGCGCGGCGGATGCGGGCCTTGATCGGGGCCGAGGACCGGCCCACCCCGCCGCTCGGGCGCATCCAGGACCCGTACGGCTTCCGCTGCCTGCCCCAGATCCACGGGCCCGCCCACGACGCCGCCGACGCCCTGGAGGAGGTCCTCGCGATCGAGATCAACGCGGCCGCCGAGAACCCCCTCATCTCCCCCGAGGACATGGCCGCCTACCATCACGGCGGCTTCTACCAGGCCCAACTCGCCCTCGCCCTGGACCACTTCAGGCTGGCCCTCACACAGGTCGCCCGCCTGTCCACGTCCCGGCTCTCCACGCTCAACGAGCCCGCCTTCACCCGCCTCAGGCCCTTCCTCGCCGACCAGGAGCCCGCCTCCTCCGGCGTGATGATCCTGGAGTACGCCGCCGGGGCCGCCCTCGGCGACCTGCGGGCCTTCTCCGCGCCCGCCTCGCTCGGCCACGCTGTACTCTCCCGGGGCGTCGAGGAACAGGCCAGCTTCGCCTCGCTCGCCGCCCGTCAGACACTGCGCGCGTGCGGCGCGTACCGTCTCGTCGTCGGCTGCGAACTCGTCGCCGCCGTACGGGCGCTGCGCCAGCGCGACCTCAGGCCCGACCCGGACCTCCCGGTGGGCCGCGCGCTGGAACTCGCCGAGGCGGTGCTGGCGGAGGACCCGGCCGACCGGCCGCTCACGGGCGACGTGACGGCGGCGGCCGCACTGCTCGACCGGTTCACGGACATCTGGAGGGGGATCGAGGCATGAGCGACATGGGCGGGGCGATGGGCGGGGCGGGTGTGGCGGACACTCCCGCGGGACGGCTTCAGACACTGTTCGAGGGACACCGGCTCACACCGACCCAGCGGCGCATCGCGCACAGCATGGTGCGGCGGGCCGCCGACGTGCCGTTCCTGTCCAGCGTGGAGCTGGCCGAACTGGCCGGGGTCAGCCAGCCCTCCGTCACCCGCTTCGCCGTCGCCCTCGGCTTCGACGGCTACCCCGCCCTGCGCAGACACCTGCGCGAGGTCGCGCCCGCCGAACAGACGGCGGCCTCCGCGTCGTACAACGAGTACCAGCAGGCCGTCGAGGCCGAGATCGAGAACCTCAGACACCTGGCGGAGATCCTCGCCGACCCGCGCCCGGTGCAGAAGGCCGGCCGGCTGCTCGCCGCCTCCCGCCCGCTGCCGGTGCTCGGGCTGCGGGCCGCCGCCTCCCAGGCGTACGGCTTCGCGTACTTCGCCGCCAAGGTCCACCCGGACGTACGGCTGCTCAACGAGGGCGGCACGATGATCCACGACCGCATCGACGCCGCCGTCCGCGCGGGCGCCTCGACCCTGCTGTGCTTCGCGCTGCCCCGGCATCCCCGCGAGGTCGTGGACACCCTCGCCTACGCCAAGGAGGCGGGCCTGAGCGTCGTCACGGTCGCCGACTCCGCCTTCGCCCCGGTCGCCAAGGTCTCCGACCTGCTGCTGCCCGCCGCCGTCGGCACCGGCCTCGCCTTCGACACGGCCTGCGCGCCGATGCTGCTGGGCCGGGTGCTGCTGGAGGCGATGTGCGACGACCTGCCGGACGCGCAGGCCCGCCTGGAGGAGTTCGACGCGCGGGCCGCGGCACGCGGACTCTTCGTGGAGTAGCGCTTTTTCAGACTCGTCTCACGTTCGCCCGCTACCCTCCCCGCCCATCAGGACTGTGCCGGGACGACGAGGAGACGGGACGTGGCACACGCAGATCGCAGGGCTCAGGGGCTGGCTCGGGTGGCCGTCGTCGTGCGCGCCGGGGCCGCACCCCTGTGGTGGCTCGGAGTGTGCGCGGCGGGCGTTGGCCTGCTGATACCGGGGCTCACCGGGCGCCGGATCGGAGTGATGGCGGGCGCGGCGCTGTTCATCGTCGCCGTGGCCGTGGTGTCGTACAGCCGTCGCAGGCGGTACACGACGCTGGGGCGGGCGGCTGTCCGCGCCGGGAAGCACGACGTGCTCCAGGACCGTGCGGTCAGTGTGCGCAACTGGCGCCGCGGGCACCGGTGGTGGCTGCTGCTGGCCTGGCTGGTCGCGCTGCTGAGTTCGTTCGCGGTGCCCGTCGCGGGCGGCATGCTGCTCGCCGGGTGCGGTGCGGGCCTCGCGCTCAAGGCCGCCTGGCTGGGGCGGCGCGAGCGGGACGAGGACGCGCTGCTGTGGGTGCGGGTCGACTGGCTCGCCGCGAACGGCGGACGCCCGGCCGGAAAGGCGGTCAAGGCCTACCGCAGCACGGGTATCGCGGCGGGCGACGCGGCCCCGGGAGGAGCGCGCCGCCGCACCGCGGCACTGGTCTAGCTCCGGTGCTCCCGGGTCACACCTCCAGGTCGGCCTCGATCTGCCTCAGCTGGTGGCGGGCCATCGCGAGGTTGGAACGCTTGGCGTCCAGGACCAGGTAGAGGAAGAGGCCGTTGCCCCCGCGTCCGCTGATCAGGCGGATCAGGTGGTACTGGTCGGACAGGGTGATCAGGATGTCCTCGATCTGCGCCTTGAGGCCGAGGTGCTCCATCGTGCGCATCTTCGCGCGGACCACGTCGGTGTTGCCGGCGGCGGCCACGTTCAGGTCGAAGGTCTTGCTGCCGCCCATGGTGCCGAGCGCCATGCCGCTGGTGTAGTCGACGAGCGCGACGCCGGTCGCGCCCTCGATGGAGGCGAGAGCCTCTTTCAGCGCGGTTTCGGTGTTGGCCATGACTGTGTCTCCTCGGTTCTCTAACTTTCGGTGGTGGTACGGGCCACCGGTGGTGCGGTGGCCGTGGCACGGGTGTCCGCGGGCTTGGCCCGGGACGTGCGGGGCGCCCTGGCACGTGCCGGAGCGGGCTTCGCGGGCGCCTTCGCGATGGCTTCGGTGTGTTCGGCGGCCGCGACGGCTTCTGTGCGCTCGGCGGCCGCGCCGTCGACGAGCTCGGCGATCCGGGCGCCCGCCCGACGGCCCTCCAGATGGAGGCGG
Organism: Streptomyces sp. NPDC005402; assembly: GCF_040606575.1. Lineage (NCBI taxonomy): Bacteria > Bacillati > Actinomycetota > Actinomycetes > Kitasatosporales > Streptomycetaceae > Streptomyces > Streptomyces sp. NPDC005402. The sequence continues at coordinate 79,685 of NZ_JBEXFB010000007.1, read as the reverse complement.
CCGACGTTGACCCGGTCCTGTGCGAGCAGCGTGACGACGGCCCCGGCGCCCGCCGCGTACGTGGCGACGTAGCCGTACACGCCCCGCACGAGCAGTTCGCGCAGGTCCCCCTGGCCGGTCGTGTCGGACAGCTGGGCGGCCAGCGCCCGGGTGGTCCCGGTGAGTGCGGCGACGGCCTGCGGATCGACGCCCGGGGTGTCCTGGGCCAGGACGAGACCGTCGGCGTCGGCCGCGAGGGCGCCGGTGAGTTGCGGCACCCGGGCTCTGAGCCGGCGCAGCTCCTCCAGGATCGCGTCCTGAGCTGCTGCCATCAGATCTCTCCTCTCGGCGCGGATCCGCTGCCGCTCAAAGGGCCTCCAGCGCATCCCTGAGCCTCTTCAGCAAGGTGATGTGGGGATCGACGTGCTCGACGGCGTCGACGGCAGCGAAGGCATCGACGGGGACACCGACATCCGGCGGACCGGGCACCGGCTCGCACTCGGGCTCGGATCCGGTGAAGGACAGCGGAGGGCAGGGCGAGACCACCCCGGCCGCCACCAGCCGCCGTACGTCCACCAGGGTGTGGAAGGCCGGGCGGCCCAGCTCGCGGGCGATCTCCGACGCCGTGCGGATGCCGTCCACGCGGGCCAGCACCGCCTGCCGCCGGGCCGGGAGCGGTGGGGGCGAGGGGCGGTGTTCCCGGGTCAGCGGCACCTCGTCCGGCAGGGCGTGGGGCCAGATGCGGTGCAGCAGGTCGCGGCGGCGCAGGGTCTCGCGCTCCAGGGCGGCGACCGGGACGGGGCGCGGGTCGCCGGGGACGTCGTCGGGTTCCCGGGGTACGCCGAGGGCCTCGTCCGTTCCGTCCCCGGTGCCGTAGCGGAAGCGGCCCGGGGTGCTGCTCGGGGCGAGGGCGAAGTACGCCGCGTCGTACAGCGCGGTCAGCCGGCACATCTCCAGGGCGCCCGGGGTGAGCAGCCCGCCCGCGACGAGCCGGCGGCCCGCCCGGTGCACGGCCTCGGCGCCGGTGAGGCGGCGGGTCCCGGTGCCGGCGCCCGCGGTGCTCGAGACGCTCTCGGCCAGGGCCTGCCGCCAGACGTCGGCGTCCAGCGTGCCGTGGGCGGCGAGGAGGACGTCGGCGCCGGGGGCGGCCGGGCTCTCGGCGTGCACCACCTTGCCGTCGGCGAGGTGCAGGGTGCCGCGCTCGCGTATCAGGATGCCGGTGGCGCGCTCGGCGGCCAGCCGGGTCAGCATCGGCGAGACACCGCCCCGGCCGCGGTCCAGGGCGGCCGTCCTGTCGCGCACCGGCAGCCGGGGCGGCGGCGGGGCGGGCGTGGTGCGGAGCGTCGTCATCCGAGCTCCAGCCGTCCGGCCATCTCACCGAGCCGGATCCGGGCCAGCGCGAGGTTGCCCTCCGCACGGGCCAGCCACAGGTGCAGGAACACGCTGCTGTCGAAGGACGTCGGCACGAACCGCAGGACGTGGTAGCTGTCACGGTTGCTGAGGATGAGGTCCTCGACCGGCGGGTCCGGCTTCTGCCCGGCGGCCTCCGCCCCGGCGGCTCCCGCCCCGGCGGTCCCGGAGCTGCCGGAGGGCCCGACCGCCCCGGAGCTGCCGGCGACCCCGACTTCCCCGGAGCTGCCGGAGGCGAAGGCGCGCTGTTCGGCGGCGAGCCGGGCGAGCTCGGCGGCCTCCGCGGCGGCCGCCTCCTGGTCGCCGCCGGGGGCTTCCCCGACGGCGCCCAGCGCCAGCCCGCTCGTCCAGTCCACCAGCGCGGCCCCCCGCGCACCCGGCAGTCGCATCGCTTCCAGCAGGCACTCGTCGATTCCCTGCACCGTGGCTCCCCTCCCGCCTGCGGTTCGGCTGAGTGACGCCGAAACTACGCAACGTGTGCGCGAGGGGTGAGGGATCTGGCATTTTCCGGTGGAACATGCTCGGGATGACTAAGGTGGGTCAACTTGCCTTGTTCCCGGGCCAATTGATCAACGGGGCCGCCGGTGCGTGTCAACTGCTCCCGGGCGCGTGGAAGGTGGTGAGTGCACCGGTGTGCGCCCCTCCGGATTCGGCCACGATCGAGGCGAGCGTCTGGGGATCCCGCACGGTCGCGAAGCGGACGCCTCCCGCATGGTCGGGGGCGAAGCCGTAAATGCCCGGCCGGGCCAGCGAGTTGTAGGCGTAGTGGTGCGCGAAGTAGTACGCGCCCGTGTCCAGCGCCGCCGCGTAGTCCCCCTGGTCGAGCAGCGGGAGCGCGCGCCCCTCGGCCAGCAGGTCGCCCGCGAAACAGGCCGGACCGGCGACGTCCTGCACCACCTCGGGCCCGCTCTTGGGCCGTCCCTTGCCGTCGTACGCCGCGATCCGCAGCGGCCACGACCCGGGTACGTACACCGTCCGCGTGGCCACCTGCACGCCCGCGTGCGTCACCGCGACCGGCCGCCCGCCCGCGCTCTTGGCGTACTCCACCCGCGCCACGATCGTGCCGTGCTTGGCCAGCAGTGACCGCCCGAACTCGGTGACCAGCCCGTACCGCCCGTCGAACAGCCCCGGCACCGCCTCCCTGAGCGCCCGCGCGTACTCGGCGTACGTCGGAGTCGTCACGTCCGACGCGAAGTTCACCGGCAGCCCGCCGCCGATGTCGATCGTGTCGATCTGCGGCCGCCCGATCCGCCGGTTGATCTCCTCGGCGAGCGCGTACGTCTCCGCGAGCCCCTGGGTCATCAGGGGCAGCGGGATGCCCTGCGAGCCGGTGTGCGCGTGCAGCCGGGAAAGCCAGGGCCGGTCGAGGTAGGCGCGCACGACCCACTCGCGCGCCCCCTCGTCCCGCAGCGCCACCCCGAACTTCGAGGTCGCCGTGGCCGTGGAGGTCGCCCCGATGGAGCCGCCCCCGACCTGCGGGTTGACCCGAATGCCGAGCGGGGAACGGCTGACGGCCGACTTCACGAGGCCGTCGATGCGGTCCAGCTCCTGCGGGTTGTCCGCGTTGACGGCGATCCCCAGCGCCAGCGCCTCTCTGAGCTCGGCCGGTGTCTTGGCGGGCGAGTCCAGGACGGTCCGGGCCGGCGAGAGCCCCGCCGCCCGCGCCAGCGCGAGTTCGCCCGGGCTCGCCACCTCCGCGCCGATGTCCTCCTCGCGCAGCAGCCGCAGCACCGGAACCAGCGGGGTCGCCTTCACCGCGAACGCGTGCAGTACCGGGGTACCGGGTGCGGTGACCTCGTCGAAGGCCGCGCGGAGCTCGGCCGCCGACTCCCGGATGCCGGTGACGTCCAGAAGCCCGACGATGGGGGAGTCCGGCCCCAGCAGGCCCTGCTCCACGGCCGCCCGCACCGCCTCGTCCCGGCGGGCGGCCCGCCCTTCGCCGGTGGTGCCGTACTCGTCCATCACGTCCCCGTCCTGCTCGTCACCGCGTCCGGGACGTCCGGCCGAACACAACGGGCGAACATCCCTGTCCTGAAACATCACTGTCCTACCGATGCTGACGCGAGAACGTATTGACTAGTTCTATTCAGAAAGCCAGGATGTGAATATCGGCAGCAACAACCCCCAGCGATGATCCGCAGCAGAGTCCCAGGAGGCAGACCATGTCAGGACCCCGCCCCGTCCGAGCGCCGCGCGGTACGGAACTGAGCGCCCTGGGATGGCAGCAGGAAGCCGCCCTACGGATGCTGCAGAACAACCTCGACCCGGAGGTCGCCGAGCACCCCGACCAGCTCGTCGTCTACGGCGGCACCGGCAAGGCCGCCCGTGACTGGCGTTCCTTCGACGCCATGGTCCGCACGCTGCGCACCCTCAAGCAGGACGAGACGATGCTGGTCCAGTCCGGCCGCCCCGTCGGCGTCATGCAGACCCACGAGTGGGCCCCGCGCGTCCTGATCGCCAACTCCAACCTCGTCGGCGACTGGGCCAACTGGGAGGAGTTCCGCCGCCTGGAGGCCCTCGGTCTGACCATGTACGGCCAGATGACCGCCGGTTCCTGGATCTACATCGGCACCCAGGGCATCCTCCAGGGCACCTACGAGACCTTCTCCGCCGTCGCCGCGAAGAAGTTCGGCGGCACCCTGGCCGGGACGATCACCCTCACCGCCGGTCTCGGCGGCATGGGCGGCGCCCAGCCCCTCGCGGTCACCATGAACGACGGCGTCGCGATCTGTATCGACTGTGACCCCCGCGCCATCGAGCGGCGCATCGAGCACCGCTACCTGGACGTGAAGGCCGACAGCCTGGAGCACGCGCTCCAGCTGGCCGTCGAGGCCCGTGACGCCCGCCGGCCGCTCTCCATCGGCCTGCTGGGCAACGCCGCCGAACTGCTGCCGCGCATGCTCGCCGAGGGCGCGCCCATCGACATCGTCACCGACCAGACCTCCGCGCACGACCCGCTGGCGTACCTGCCGGTCGGCGTCGACTTCGACGACATGGCGTCCGCCGCGGCCAAGGACCCGGCCGGGTTCACCGTGCGCGCCCGTGAGTCGATGGCCCGCCATGTCGAGGCCATGGTCGGCTTCATGGACGCCGGCGCCGAGGTCTTCGACTACGGCAACTCGATCCGCGGCGAGGCCCGACTCGCCGGGTACGACCGGGCGTTCGCCTTCCCCGGCTTCGTCCCCGCCTACATCCGCCCGCTGTTCTGCGAGGGCAAGGGCCCCTTCCGTTGGGCCGCGCTGTCCGGTGAGGCCTCCGACATCGCCAAGACCGACAAGGCGATGCTGGAGCTGTTCCCCGAGAACGAGTCCCTCGCCCGCTGGATCAAGATGGCCGGGGAACGAGTCCACTTCCAGGGCCTGCCCGCCCGCATCTGCTGGCTCGGCTACGGCGAGCGCGACAAGGCCGGCGAGCGGTTCAACGACATGGTGGCGAGCGGGGAGCTGGCGGCACCGCTGGCCATCGGGCGCGACCACCTGGACGCCGGGTCCGTCGCCTCCCCCTACCGGGAGACCGAGGCCATGCTCGACGGGTCCGACGCGATCGCCGACTGGCCGCTGCTGAACGCCATGGTCAACGTGGCTTCGGGCGCCTCCTGGGTGTCGATCCACCACGGCGGCGGTGTCGGCATGGGGCGGTCCCTCCACGCCGGGCAGGTGACGGTGGCCGACGGTACGAAGCTGGGCGGCGAGAAGGTCCGGCGGGTGCTGACGAACGACCCGGGCATGGGCGTCATCCGGCACGTGGACGCCGGGTACGACATCGCGGAGTCCGTCGCCGACGAGCGGGGCGTGCGGGTCCCGATGCGCGAGGGTGACTCGGCGTGACGCAGCGCGGCAACTCCGGAACGGTCCAGAGCCACGGCACCGCCTCCTTCCACGAGATGTGGCGCGAGCTGCTCCCCGTCGGCCGGCACCCCGACTCCCACGGCTACCGGCGCTTCGCCTGGACCGGGGCCGACACCGAATGCCGGGCCTGGTTCAAGGAGCAGGCCGAGGCCCGCGGACTGACCTACGAGGTCGACCGCAACGGCAACCAGTGGGCCTGGCTCGGAGACCCCGCTCAGGGCGACGCCGTCGTCACCGGGTCGCACCTCGACTCCGTACCCGACGGGGGCGCCTTCGACGGACCCCTCGGAGTGGTGTCCTCCTTCGGCGCGCTCGACGAACTCCGGGCGCGGCGGGCGGAGTTCGCGAGGCCCCTCGCCGTCGTCAACTTCGGCGACGAGGAGGGCGCCCGCTTCGGGCTCGCCTGCGTCGGGTCGCGGCTCACCGCCGGGCAGCTCACCGTCGAGCAGGCACACCGGCTGACCGACGGGGAAGGGGTGACGCTCCCGCGGGCCATGGAGGCCGCCGGCCACGACCCCGACGGCATCGGAGCCGACCCGGAGCGGCTCGCCCGCATCGGCGCCTTCGTCGAGCTGCACGTCGAGCAGGGCAGGGCGCTGGACCTCTCCGGCGACCGGCTCGGGATCGCGAGCGCCATCTGGCCGCACGGCCGCTGGCGGTTCGACTTCCGGGGCGAGGCCAACCACGCCGGAACCACCCGCCTCATGGACCGGCGCGACCCCATGCTGCCGTACGCCGAGACCGTGCTGGCGGCCCGCCGCGAGGCCGAACTCGCCGGTGCCGTCGCGACCTTCGGCAAGATCGCCGTCGAGCCGAACGGCGTCAACGCCATCCCCTCCCTGGTGCGCGGCTGGCTCGACTCCCGCGCCGCCGACCAGGAGAGCCTCGACCAGGTGGTCGGCGGCGTCGAGAAGGCGGCCAGGGAGTACGCGGAGGCCCACGGTATCGACCTCGACGTGGTCCGGGAGTCCTTCACCCCCGTCGTCGAGTTCGACCACGCCCTGCGCGACGAACTCGCCCGCATCCTGGGCACCGGCACCGATCTCAGGGTGCCCGTCCTGGGAACCGGCGCGGGACACGACGCGGGAATCCTCTCCGGGAACATCCCGACCGCCATGCTGTTCGTGCGCAACCCCACCGGCGTCTCGCACTCCCCGGCGGAGTTCGCCGCCGAGGACGACTGCGTGGCCGGAGTCCTCGCGCTCGCCGACGTACTGGAAGGGCTGGCCTGCAGGTGACAGAGAAGACCTACTGGCTGGAGCACGCCTGGCTCGGAACCCACGTCGAGCCGGGTGTGGCCGTGACGGTGTCGACAGGCGGCTCCGCCGCGGGGGCGGACGGCCGCGTCGCCGCCGTCCGCACGGACACCGGCACCCCGCCCCCCGGCGCCGAGATCCTGCGCGGCCTGACCCTGCCGGGACTGGCGAACACCCACTCGCACGCCTTCCACCGGGCCCTGCGCGGCACCGTCCAGGTCGGCTCCGGGACCTTCTGGACCTGGCGCGAGGTCATGTACTCGGTCGCCGACAGGCTGACCCCGCAGACGTACTACGCCCTCGCCCGTGCCGTGTACGCGGAGATGGCGCTGGCGGGCGTGACGGCGGTCGGTGAGTTCCACTACCTGCACCACGCCCCCGGCGGCACGCCCTACGCCGACCCCAACGCCATGGGCGAGGCGCTGATCGAGGCCGCCGCCGACGCCGGTGTCCGCATCACCCTCCTCGACACCGCCTACCTCTCCTCCGGCTTCGGACAGCCGCCCAACGCCCACCAGCTGCGCTTCTCCGACGGGACGGCCCAGGAATGGGCCGAACGCTGTTCAGTTCTCAAGGACCGGGATCACGCGAGGATCGGTGCGGCGATCCACTCGGTACGGGCCGTGCCCGCCGACCAGTTGGCGACCGTGGCACGCTGGGCCGAGGAGCGGCGGGCCCCGCTCCACGTCCACCTGTCCGAGCAGACCGCCGAGAACGACGCCTGCCGCGAGGCCCACGGGTGCACGCCGACCCGGCTGCTCGCCGAGCACGGAGTCCTCGGGCCGCGCACCACCGGCGTCCACAACACCCACCTCACCGACGAGGACATCGCACTGATCGGCGGCAGCGGCACCGGCACCTGCATGTGCCCGACGACCGAGCGGGACCTCGCCGACGGCATCGGCCCGGCCGTGGCCCTCCAGCGTGCGGGCTCACCGCTGTCCCTCGGCTCCGACAGCCACGCCGTCATCGACCTGCTCGAAGAGGCACGCGCGATGGAGCTCGACGAGCGCCTGCGCACCCGCAGGCGAGGTCACTGGACGGCGGCGGCCCTCCTGCGGGCTGCCTCGGCCGACGGCCACGCGGCCCTCGGCTGGGACGGCGCGGGCACCCTGGAGCCGGGCGCGCTGGCCGACTTCACCACCATCGCCCTCGACTCGGTCAGGACGGCAGGGCCGCCTCCGCGGCTCGGGGCCGAGACGGCCGTATTCGCCGCGTCGGCAGCAGACGTGTCGCACACGGTCGTGGGAGGCCGGCACGTCGTACGGGACGGGGTCCACGCGCTCGTGCCGGATGTGCCGAAAGCCCTCGCGGACGCCGTCGCAGCGCTGCACGGATGACTCCGGGCAGCACACCCCCACGGCCCGCCCCCGAACCCGCCCCCACCGCCGACCAGGCCACCGAGGACGCCATGAGCAACGCGACGACCGTCAGCCCCGCCCACTCCGCGAGCACCGCGAGCACGCTCATCACCAACATCGCCGCTCTGGTCACCAACGACCCCTCCCTTGACGGATCCCCCCTTGGACTGATCCAGGACGCCGCCGTCGCCATCGAGGGCGACCGCGTCGTGTGGACCGGTGATCAAAGCAAAGCACCCGCCACTGACAATCGGGTCGACGCGAGCGGCCGGGCGGTGATCCCCGGCTTCGTCGACTCCCACAGCCACCTCGTCTTCGCGGGCGACCGCACCCAGGAGTTCAACGCCCGTATGTCCGGGCGGCCCTACAGCGCGGGCGGCATCCGTACGACGGTCGCGGCGACGCGGGCGGCGAGCGACGAGGAACTCGAACGCGGGCTCACCCACTACCTCGCCGAGGCCCTGAGCCAGGGCACGACGACCTTCGAGACCAAGTCCGGCTACGGCCTGACCGTCGAGGACGAGGCGAGGGCCCTGCGCATCGCCGCCGCCCACACCGACGAGGTCACCTACCTCGGCGCCCACATCGTGTCCCCGGACTATGCGGACGACCCGGCCGGTTACGTCGCCCTCGTCACCGGCGAGATGCTCGACGCCTGCGCCCCCTACGCCCGTTGGATCGACGTCTTCTGCGAGAAGGGCGCCTTCGACGGCGACCAGGCCCGCGCGATCCTCACGGCGGGCAGGGCGAGGGGCCTGCACCCCCGCATCCACGCCAACCAGCTGTCCTACGGCCCCGGCGTCCAGCTGGCCGTCGAGCTGGACGCCGCCAGCGCCGACCACTGCACCCACCTCACCGCCGAGGACGTCGACGCCCTGGCGAACAGCCGTACGGTCGCCACGCTGCTGCCCGGCGCGGAGTTCTCCACGCGCGCCGAGTGGCCGGACGCCCGCCGCCTCCTGGACGCCGGCGTCACCGTCGCCCTGTCCACGGACTGCAACCCGGGCTCCTCCTTCACCTCCTCGGTCCCCTTCTGCATCGCCCTCGCGGTACGTGACATGCGGATGACCCCGGACGAGGCCCTCTGGTCGGCCACGGCCGGCGGAGCGGCCGCCCTCCGCCGCGACGACATCGGCCGCCTCACCCCGGGCGCCTACGCCGACCTGATCCTCCTGGACGCCCCGAGCCACGTACACCTGGCGTACCGGCCGGGGGTGCCGCTGGTCGGCGGGGTGTGGCGGCGAGGCACCCGCGTGGCCTGAGCCACGAGCACGAGCCGGCCGCGACTACGACGCCCCCGCCCGCCACCGCTGCCCCGCACCCCCCGTCAGCGGCTCCAGCGAGACCCCGTCCCCGCCTCCCGGTGTCACCCCCGTCGCGATGGCGATCGCCGGGCGGATCACTCCGTCGGGGTCGACCGTGAAGCGCAGGTTGTCGCCGTTGCGGCCCTCGACCGAGTCGCAGGGCCAGATGCCGAGGCCCTTGTCCACGTCGCCGCGGCTGTCCAGGCAGAAGTCGGGGTCGGCGTACGACTGGAGGACACCGCGGCCGGTGTCGACGCGCCAGCGCTGGGAGGCGGCCGGGGTGCAGGGGGCGGTGACCACGTCCGTGCCCTCGGCGAAGTCGCCGGAGACGTCCAGGCAGCGGGCTGTGGAGACGTTGACCACCTGGGCGTAGGCGTCGCTCGGCGGGCGGAAGGGGGGAGGCGTCTTCCGGGGCGGCGCCGAACTCCTCGTCGGGGAGGGCGAGGGCGAGGGCGACCTGCTCGTGGCGGACGCGGAAGGGGAGGGCGAGGGCGAGACCGTGGTCGTCACCGTCACCCGCGGTGGGGCCGGCAGCGCCCCGCTCACGGAGGCCGAGGCCGAGGCCGACGCGTCCGCCGGAGGGCCGTCCTCCCCTGACACCAGGAACAGCAGCAGCGGCACCACGGCCACCCCCAGGGCCGCCGAGGCCAGGACGAGCCGCCGCGGGCGCGGCCAGGTGCCGGACGGGGTACGGGATCCCGCCCGTGGCCGGGTCTCCGGCTCGGCCGGGCTCCGCCCCGCGTACGCCGTCCCGCCCCATGGCAGCAGCCCCTCCGCCAGTGCCGCCCGCGGAGTGTCCCGCAACGCGCACAGCTCCTCGTGGGCCGCCGTGCAGTGCGGGCAGCGGGCCATGTGGGTGTGCAGGTCGGTGCTGGGGCGGGGGCTGTCGGGTCGTACGGACTCCTCGATGAGGCGGCGGAAGTCCGCGCACCGGGGGTCGTCCGAGGCAGCGAGGCGGTACCGGAGCGACGTCCGGGCCAGGGCGTGCAGGGCGCCCTCCGTGCCGTGGACCACGTCCTCGCGGGTGAGGCCCAGGTGGTCGGCGGTGCGGTACTCCGGCTCGCTTTCCACCAGGCCGTACCAGACGAGGCCCTGGGCGCGGGCCGGCAGGGACTCGAAGGCGGCGAGCATGGGCGGCACCGGACCACCGGGCCCCGCCGTGTTCAGGAGCAGCAGGACGCTCGGGTCCACGCCCGCCGCCCGGTCGTCCCCGGCCCACTCCGCCGCCGACCGGGCCGTCAGCAGCAGGAGCCGGTGGCGCCACGGCACGCCGGGGTCGATCCCGCGGGCCGTGTCCCGGGCGGCGAGGGTGAAGGTCTGCGCGGCCAGTTGCCGGGCGGCGGACTCCCCGGCCGTGCAGAGCCGGGCGTAGGCGAGGACCGAGGGCTGGTGGCGGGCGCGGAGCTCCAGCAGGGCCGCGTACGCCGTGGCCGTGTCGGCGCGCAGCAGCTCCGTGAGCCGGGCGTCGGACGCCCCGTCGGGGCGAGTCATGCGCACCCTCCTCCTGACGTACCGGCCAGTCTGTGAGGGACCATAGTGGGGGAAGCCAACCCTTGGGGAAAGGGTTTCGCCGGGTAATCAAGCCGGGTGCTCAAGAGGTGCCGCGGACGCACGGTGCCCGGTGTCCCACCGGACACCGGGCACACGCGCAGGTCAGCAGTGCCGACGCGTCACTCCTCGACGGTCAGGCCCTTCCGCAGTCGCACCAGGGTGCGCGACAGCAGTCGCGAGACATGCATCTGCGAGATGCCGAGCTCCTCGCCGATCTCCGACTGGGTCATGCCCGCGACGAAGCGCAGCGAGAGGATCTGGCGGTCCCGGGAGGGGAGTTCGGCGATGAGCGGCTTCAGGGACTCGACGTACTCGATGCCCTCGAGCCCGTGGTCCTCGTAACCGATCCGGTCGGCCAGCGCGCCCTCGGAGTCGTCCTCCTCGGGCTGGGCGTCCAGTGAGGAGGCGGTGTACGCGTTGGACGCCGCCATGCCCTCGACGACCTCCTCCTTCGACAACCCGAGGCGTTCGGCGAGCTCGCCCACGGTGGGGGCGCGGTCGAGCTTCTGGGCCAGCTCGTCGCCGGCCTTGGCCAGGTCGAGCCGGAGTTCCTGGAGGCGGCGCGGCACCCGCACCGACCAGGACGTGTCGCGGAAGAAACGCTTGATCTCACCCACGATGGTTGGCATCGCGAAGGTGGGGAACTCCACACCCCGGCTGAGTTCGAAGCGGTCGATCGCCTTGATCAGGCCGATGGTGCCGACCTGGATGATGTCCTCCATCGGCTCACTGCGGGAGCGGAAACGGGAGGCGGCGAACTTGACCAGAGCGAGGTTCAGTTCGACGAGCGTGTTGCGGACGTACGAATACTCGTGCGTGCCCTCCTCCAGCGACTCCAGCCGCGCGAAGAGGGTCTTGGAGAGGGCTCGCGCGTCCACGGCCCCCACCTCTTCGAAGGGCGGAATGTCCGGAAGCCCGGCGAGCACATCGCCTTCGCTGCCCTGCTCGATGGGATTCAGATGTTCCGGGGGGGATGTCGACGTCGCCTGAGGGGTATGCGAGGCGTCGAGCCGGGGTGACATGATGTCCTCCATCGTTCTCGGCATAAGGCTGCCGAAGCCAGTTCGTGCACTGCGGTGTGCGGCGCCTCCAAAGCCGGCCGTGTCGAGTTCGTGTCTCTACTAGCCCTACCCGGTTTCCCGACAGGACCGCAAGTGTGTTCTGTGCGGTTATGTCCGTTTGTGAATGATTGTTCGGGTGTCGGAGGGTGTGGAGAAGGCGTAGTGTTCGAGGGCGTCATCAGCAGCCACGACGTCGGGAGAGAGAGACGGCATGGACCGCGGGACGGTCGGCAGCGCACAGTCTGGCCGGCTTCTGGTTGAGGTGCGGCAAGAGGGCTCCAGTGCCGTCGTGACTCCAGCAGGTGAGTTGGATCACCACACGGCCGATTTGTTGCGTGAGCCACTCGAGGAGTGCCTCGCCAAGGGGAAGAGCCGGCTTGTCGTCGACTGCACACGGCTGGAGTTCTGTGACTCCACCGGACTGAATGTGCTGCTGGGGGCACGGCTGAAAGCCGAGGCGGCGGGGGGTGGCGTACATCTTGCGGGCATGCTGCCCGTCGTGGCACGGGTCTTCGAGATCACGGGGGCCGACGCGGTCTTCACCGTGCACGACACGCTGGAGGAGGCCCTGGCCGGCGAGTCCGGCGACTGAGGCGGCGGTCGGGTGGCGGCCCCGGGGGCCCCGCTCGTGTCCCGTTCGTCTCGTCCTGCCGGTGTCCACCGGGTGTCACACCTCTCGTGGCGGACATACGTCCCGAATGGAGGGGTGTTCTACCGGTCCGCTCGGGCAGGAGACATCCGTAACGACTGTTCGGTGAGCGACCATGCAGTGACCTTGTGAATCGTGAACCGGTGAATCGGTGAGGTGAAGCGCTGATGAGCACCACCCGGCCCTACTCGCCGGGCGACCGTGACCCGGAGCCCGGCGTGGAGCCTGGCGGCGAGGCAGGGGTGCCGACGGGACGGCAGGTCCGCCGGCTGAGCTTCGAGGGGGAGAGTGGGGTCGTCCCGCTCGCGCGCGACTTCACCCGGCAGGCGTTGCAGGCGTGGGGGTGGCTGCCGGCGGCGTCCGCGGACCGGCGGGCCGTGACGGAGGACGTGCTCCTCGTCGTCTCCGAGCTGGTGACGAACGCGTGTCTCCATGCGGAGGGCCCGGACCAGATGTGGATCTCCAGCGACAACAAGGTGATCCGGGTCGAGGTCTCGGACCGGGGCACCGGACAGCCCGCGCCACGCACTCCGCACCAAGCGGGCCGGCCCGGCGGGCACGGCATGTTCATCGTGCAGCGGCTCTCCCTGGACTGGGGGGTCGTACGGGCTCCCGGGGTGTCCGGCAAGACCGTGTGGGCGGAGCTCGGAGCACCCGCCTAGCCGCCCTCCGGCGCTCTTCTGCCGTCGTCCCCACAGTTCCGACACTTACTTTCTCTTCCTTCCTCTGGTGCCCCGGCGTACCTTGACGGCCGATCTGATGTGCCGTCAGGAACGAGTAAGGGGAGCGGAACCGTGTCGTACCCGAAACGAACCGCCGCGCTCGCGTCCGTCGCGGCTCTGGCCGGCTCGGCGGTGCTGATGGCCGCCCCCGCTGCCCTTGCCGAGGTCGTGAACGTCAACTACCAGTGCAAGACGCCCATCGGTGACAAGAGCGCCGTCTCGCCCATCGACATCACGGGCGTCAAGAGCGGCGGCGGCTACAGGATCACCATGTCCTGGCAGAAGGGCGTCTCCTCCAGCCCGGTCGATCTCGGCAAGGGCGCGATGAACCCGAGTGCCACCATCAGGCTGGGCGGCGCGGACAGCGGGACGATGAACGTCACGGGCCCCGCCAACCAGGCGACCGTCCCCGCCAACACCCCCATCAAGATCAACGACCTGACCGGGACGTACACCCCGAAGAAGTCCGGCAAGGTCACCTTCACCCCGGGCGTCCTCACCATCAGGGCGCTCGGTACGACCACCACCTGCACGCCGACCAACAGCCCCGGCGCCGCACTGACCCTCGACGCCGCCGCCTCGGGCTCCTCCGGCGGCGGCACCCGAAGCGACAGCGGCTCCGGCGCCGCGCTCCCGCAGACCGGCCCCGAGGACTCGGCGATCGCCCTCGGCACGCTCGGCGGCACGGTGCTGCTCGCCGGCGCCGCGGGCACGCTGTGGCTGACCCGGCGCAACCAGGCGGCCCGCGCGCGCCACTGAACGGCCCGGTTCCGCGCTCGTACGACAGCCGAGGCGTGCCGGTCACGCCCCAACGGCGCGGCGGCCGGGGGCGGTTGCTTCGCCGTACGGCGGCCAAGGCGTCGTACGACCCGGTCCCCCTGCGGACCCCGCCCGATCCCCGTGTACGGAAGCAGAGTTGACGGGAGCGACGACGTGAGCCCGAGCGGCAAGGTGCGGTGGGCGGCGATGCCGGCGGTGCTCGCGCTGCTGCTCGTGCCCCTGGCGGGGACGGCGGCCGCCGCGGACAGGCCGAGTGTGAAGCTGTCCACGTCCCAGGCGGGGACGGGCGGTTCGATCACCGTGAGCGGCAGCGGATGGCGTGCGCGGGCGCTGCTGATGATCCTGGTCTGCGGACAGGCGGTGCCGTCGCGCGGGGTACCGGGCGGCACCAACTCCTGCGCCAACGCGGACGGCCGGGCCGTCACCACGGACGCCGAAGGGCGCTTCAGCAAGATGCTGCCCGTCGCCGAGCCACCGGTGCCCTGTCCCTGCGTGGTGCACGTGGCCACGGTGACCGGGGCGAAGGCCGAGGCCGACGCGATCTTCCAGGTGGCCGGGCACGCCGTGGAGCCGCTGCCCGCGCAGCGCGACGGCGGGCGGCTGTCCGTCCTCACCGACACCCGGCTCGACGGCTCCGGCTCCCTGCTGACCTGGTTCGGGGCGCCCCCCGCCCGCACCCTCGTGTTCACCGTCGGAAACGTCGGCACCTCCGACGTCAAGAACCCCGTCTTCCAAGTCGGCACCGCGCATGGCGTGTTCGCCCCGCAGTGGGAGGAACAGCAGTGGCGCGGCACGATCCGGCCGGGCGGGAAGGCGCGGATAGAACTGCCCGTCGAACTCACGGGCGGCGCGCACGGCGAGTACACCGTCTCGCTGAAGTACGGCGGCAAGGTGCTGGCCGAGCAGCCCTGGGACGTGGGCCGGCCCTGGGGCGTGACCCTGTTCTGGGTCCTGGTCTGCCTGGTCGTGCCGGCGGCACTGTTCCGCATCGGCATGGCGGTGGTGGACCGGGTACGGCCCCGGCCCGCCGGAGGCCTGCGGCACCGCGGCCTGCGACTGCCCGAACTCGCCCTGCGCCTGCCGGGGTTCAGGCCCTCCACGGCCGCACACGCGGCCACCCCGACGTCCACCCTGCCGTGGTTCGCCCCGGACGCCGATCCGGGCGCGGCCGGTGGCCGGCTCTCCGCACCGCACGACGACAGCCCGACGAGTCCCACGACTCCCACCAGAGAGGGTTCCACGTGAGCAAGCGAAGGAGAGTCACACCGGCCGGCGGGCCGAGAAGAGCGGGCGCGGCCGGTGCGGCGCTGGTGCTGGCCGGGGCGGGCGTGGTGCTCGGCCTCGCCGCCGGACCCGCCCAGGCCGCCGAGGTGTCGTTCGCGACCCGGTGCGTGCCGCCCGCGGGCGTCGGGCTCGACCCCGTCAACGGCACCACCAAGGTCGAGATCACGGCGCCCGCCGACGCGAAGGTCGGGGACGAGATCGACGTGGTGTGGAAGTTCACCCAGGCCGCTTCCAAGAACCCGAACATCATCGACCTGCCCGCGAATTCGGTCCAGCCGACCGGCACGTTGAAGGCCTCCGGCGCGCAGAGCGCCGACATCGCGATGACCGGCCCGCGCGAGAACCCGGCCATCCCCAAGGGCGGCGACATGGTGCTGTCCGACATGAAGGGCACGCTGAAGCTCACGGCCGCCGGCACCGTCACGCTGACGCCGGGCGCCTACACGGTGAACGCGATGGGGACGAACACGGTGTGCACGCCGACGGAGACGGTGCCGGCGGCGGGCACGATCGATGTGGCCGCGGGGGGCGGTACACCGACACCGACCCCGACCCCGGATCCGACGGACACCGCCACCCCCACGTCGACCCCGACCCCGACCGACTCGGCCACGGCGACCCCGAGCACCTCCCCGTCCTCCTCCGACGGCGGCCAGACCGACTTCACCGGCAAGGCCGTCGACATCCCCTACACCTGCCAGTCGCCCCTCGGTGAGAAGAAGGCCACCTCCACGATCCAGATCAACGCCAAGAAGAGCGGCGGCAGTTACGGCCTGACCGTGCAGTTCAAGAACTCACCCATGGACAGCCCCGCCGACATCCCCGCGGACTCGGTCAAGCCCTCCATGGACGTGGTCCTGAGCGGTGCCGACAAGGGCTCGGTCCACGTCGAGGGCCCCACCAACTCCGAGGCCATCAAGTCGGGCGACCCGATAGAGATCCCGGACATGACGGGCACGTACAAGCCGGGCGCGACCGGGGAGTCGACGCTGTCGCCGGGTGTTCTGACGATCAAGGCCCTGGGCACGACGACCACCTGCAAGCCGGACAGCACGGCGGTCTCCCTGACGCTGACCACCGAGGAGCAGGAGGGCGGCGCGTCGGGTGGCTCGTCGTCCTCCGGCGGTACGTCGTCGGGCGGGTCGACGAGCGGCGGCCTGGCCGCCACCGGCGCGGACGACCATGCGGCGTTGAAGGCGCTGGGTCTGGTGGCAGGGACGGCACTGCTGCTGGGCGGCGCGATCTTCACGTTCATGCCCGGGCGCAGGAGGCTCTGAGGGGCGCGCGGACCGAGCACGGTACGGAGGCCGACGGGGCGTCGCGATGCACCAGGATCCCGACGCCCCGCGGCTTCAGCGCACGCTGCCCATGAGCTCCTTGACCCGGTTGCGGTACATCCAGACCGCGACACCGGCGAGCACGGCGAGCGTGGCCTCCAGAGCCACCACGCCCGTCTTGTTGAGGTCGACCCCGGCGATGGACAGCAACCCGGTGGTGGCGTCGCCCGCGGTCACGGCGAGGAACCAGACGCCCATCATCTGCGAGGCGTACTTCGCGGGAGCCATCTTCGTGGTCACCGACAGACCCACCGGGGACAGCAGCAGTTCACCCACGGTCTGCACGAAGTAGATCGCGACCAGCCACAGCGCGGCGGCCTTGTGGCCACCGTCCGCGATGGCCAGCGGCGCGAGGAACAGGAAGAAGGACGCACCGACGAGTACCAGGCCGGAGGCGAACTTCACGGCCGTGCTCGGCTCCTTGCCGCGCCGGTTCAGCGCCAGCCAGAACCAGGCGAAGACCGGGGCCAGCGCCATGATGATGACGGGGTTGACCGACTGGTACCAGGAGACCGGGAACGTCCAGCCGAAGACGCTGTTCTCGGCGGAGGACTCGGCGAAGATCGACAGGGTCGAGCCGCCCTGGTCGTAGATCATCCAGAACACGGCCGCGGCCACGAAGAACCAGATGTACGCGGACATCGACTTCTGCTCGGTGCGGTCCAGGTCCTTGTCGCGCTTGATGTTGGCCAGGACCATCACCGGAATGATCACGCCGAGCAGGGTCAGCGGGACCAGGATCCAGTTCAGCGTGTAGTGGCCGGAGAAGCCGACGATCGCGTAGAAGACGACGGCGATTGCGGCCCAGATCGCGGCCTTGCGCAGGGTGGACGCCTTCTCCGCGGCGGACAGCGGCGTCGGGACGACGCTGGAGCGGTCGGCCAGGTGGCGGCTGCCGATCAGGAACTGGGCGAGACCCAGGGCCATGCCGACCGCGGCGAGAGCGAAGCCCAGGTGCCAGCCGACGTTCTCGCCGATGGTGCCGATGACCAGCGGCGCGGCGAAGGCGCCGAGGTTGATGCCCATGTAGAAGACGGTGAAGCCGCCGTCGCGGCGGGCGTCCTCCAGGCCGTCGTAGAGGTGGCCGACCATCGTGGAGATGTTGGCCTTCAGCAGACCGGAACCGATCGCGACCAGGCCGAGGCCGGCGTAGAACGTGCCCGAGGAGGGCAGCGCCAGCGTGAGGTGACCGAGCATGATCACCGCACCGGCGACGGCGACGGTCTTGCGGGGGCCCCACACGCGGTCGCCGAACCAGCCGCCCGGCATCGCGAGCAGGTACACCAGCGACACGTACACGGAGTAGATCGCGGTCGCGGTCGAGGCGCTGAGGTGCAGGCCGCCCGGGGCGACGAGGTACAGCGGGAGCAGAGCCCTCATGCCGTAGTAGGAGAACCTCTCCCACATCTCGGTCATGAAGAGTGTGGCCAGTCCGCGGGGGTGGCCGAAGAAGGTCTTGTCGGAACCGGGGGTGCCCGGAGTCACCGAGGCCTTCGTCAGGCTGGACGCCATGGTCGTTCCTTGCTGGTGGGGATTACCGCACACAAAAGAGACCTTCAGCGACGGATGCGCGCCAAAGGTCCCCACGATGCGACAGGCATTGATTCACCATACGACAGGATACTGACGGAAATGGAAGGACTTGAGAGGTGAATCACAGGTGACCGAGGAACCGTACACCCGGTTTCTAAGGTCCTTACAGGATTGGCACCGCACAGTCACAGGTTCACACCGAGTCCGTGAAAGGTAAGAACCACTGGGTTGTGATCACACCCCAGCATCTGTCAGGAGCGGTCTACCATCAGCTCATGACCCGTGTACTGCTCGCCGAGGACGATGCGTCCATTTCGGAGCCGCTGGCCCGCGCCCTGCGCCGGGAAGGGTACGAGGTCGAGGTGCGTGAGGACGGCCCCACCGCACTCGACGCCGGAATGCAGGGCGGCATCGACCTGGTCGTCCTCGACCTGGGTCTGCCCGGCATGGACGGCCTCGAGGTGGCCCGCCGACTGCGCGCCGAAGGCCACGCCGTACCGATCCTCATCCTGACCGCCCGTGCCGACGAGGTGGACACCGTCGTCGGTCTCGACGCGGGCGCCGACGACTACGTCACCAAGCCCTTCCGGCTCGCCGAACTGCTCGCCCGGGTCCGGGCCCTGCTGCGGCGCGGGGCGGCCGAGCCCGCGCAGCCGCCCGCCACCCACGGGGTGCGGATCGACGTCGAGTCGCACCGGGCGTGGATGGGCGACGAGGAACTCCAGCTCACCGCCAAGGAGTTCGACCTGCTGCGGGTCCTGGTGCGGGACGCCGGCCGGGTGGTGACCCGGGACCAACTGATGCGCGAGGTCTGGGACACCACGTGGTGGTCGTCGACCAAGACCCTCGACATGCACATCTCCTGGCTCCGCAAGAAGCTCGGCGACGACGCGGCCAACCCGCGGTACATCGCGACGGTACGAGGCGTGGGCTTCCGCTTCGAGAAGAGCTGAACCCCGGGTACCCATCGGGGTATCCGCCTGGCAGGTAAGAGGACATGCGCCGTCGACTGATCCAGTCCACGCTCGCCGTGGTGCTCGTGGTGATCGCCGTCTTCGGCGTCTCCCTCGTCATCGTCGAGACCCGCACCATCAGCAACAGTGCCCAGGAGCGGGTCGACTCCGAGGCGATCCGGCTGGCCGGGATCGTGGACAGCCGGCTGTTCGCCGCGGAGGACGTGACCGCGGAGATCCTGCGCGACCAGGTCGCGCAGGAACGGTACGCCGTGATCCGCATCCCCGGGAAGGACCCGATCGAAGTCGGCGCCAAGCCCTCCGGTGAGGTCATCAGCTCCACCGAGAGGGGCGAGGAGGGCGAGACGGTCACCGTGGAGGAGCCGCGCTCCTCGGTGACCCGGGAGGTCGGCCGTACCCTCCTGATCATCGGCCTGGTGGCGCTGCTCGCCGTGATCGCCGCGGTGCTGCTGGCGATCCGCCAGGCCAACAAGCTGGCCTCACCGCTGACCGACCTCGCCGAGACCGCGGAACGTCTCGGCTCGGGCGACCCGCGGCCCCGGCACAAGCGCTACGGCGTCCCCGAGCTGGACCGGGTCGCCGATGTGCTGGACTCCTCGGCCGAGCGCATCGCCCGCATGCTGACGGCGGAACGGCGCCTGGCCGCCGACGCCTCCCACCAGCTGCGGACCCCGCTGACCGCCCTGTCCATGCGCCTGGAGGAGATCACCCTCACCGACGACCCGGACACGGTCAAGGAGGAGGCGAACGTCGCGCTGACCCAGGTGGAGCGGCTGACGGACGTGGTCGAGCGGCTGCTGACGAACTCCCGTGACCCCCGGGCCGGCAACGCCGTCACCTTCGACCTCGACGAGGTCATCCAGCAGCAGCTGGCGGAGTGGCGGCCCGCGTACCGCAGTGCGGGCCGGGCGATCGTGAGCTCCGGCAAACGCCACCTCACGGCCGTCGGCACGCCGGGCGCGGTGGCCCAGGTCCTCGCCGCGCTGATCGAGAACTCCCTCATGCACGGCGGCGGCACGGTGGCGCTGCGCACCCGTGTCACCGGCAACCAGGCCGTCATCGAGGTCACCGACGAGGGCCCCGGCGTCCCCGCCGACCTCGGCGCCCGGATCTTCGAGCGCACGATCAGCGGCCGCAACTCCACGGGCATCGGCCTCGCGGTCGCCCGGGACCTGGCGGAGGCCGACGGCGGCCGTCTGGAGATGCTCCAGGCCCAGCCCCCGGTCTTCGGCCTGTTCCTGTCCCGCACCCCGCTGAAGACGGCGGTGCTGGACGACGACGAGCCGATGGTGCGGTGAGCCGCGCGGGCTGAACGGGGAGGGTTGATTGGCGTCCGCGGGCCGGTGGGGGCTGGGCGCGCAGTTCCCCGCGCCCCTGGGTGCTTGCGTGGTCCGTGGTGTTCAGAGAACCCGCTGCTTCGGGGGCTTGGGGGCCGGGGTCGCCTGCTCGGCCTCCTCCAGGAAGGACTCCGCGCTCGCCACGGCCTCGCGGGCCGGGAGGGTCTTGAAGACCCAGCTGCGGTAGGACCAGAAGCGGAAGAGGGTGGCGATGCCGATGCCGACGAACTTGAAGACGTTGCTCTGCAGCGGGCTGTCCCAGCCGAAGCCGTAGGTCGCGGCGTACAGGATGCCGTTCTCGATGACCAGGCCGACCACGCTGAACAGCAGGAACAGGGTCAGTTCCTTCGTGCGGCCGCTCTTGTCGCGGTCGCGGTACGTGAAGTAACGGAACCCTATGTAGTTGAAGACGATCGACACGACCGTGGCGACGACGCTCGCCCGGACCACCGGCAGGTCGGTGAGATGCCGGACGACGTTGAAGACGACGAGGTTGACCAGGAGCCCCGCTCCGCCCACCGCACCGAACTTGGCGACTTCGCGAACGATCCTTCGCAGCCCTGAGGAACCATGTCCCATGGTTGTACAGTCCCCCAGTCGGGTCGGTCAGTCGAGTGATTTCGTCAACGCAGCCATGCTAACCACCCCCCTTGCCCGCTGCCTGTGGATGAACTCACACACAGGGAAACAAGCTGGTAAGAGGGCCGGTAAGAGGCGCGGGATCCGGCCGCCGTGGCGCGACCGATACCCTGGTGCCGTGACGTTCCCGGTAGTCGGCATGGTCGGCGGGGGCCAGCTCGCGCGTATGACACACGAAGCAGGCATCCCGCTCGGCATCAGGTTCAAGCTCCTCAGTGACACCCCTCAGGATTCCGCGGCGCAGGTGGTGAGCGACGTCGTCATCGGCGACTATCGCGACCTCGACACGCTGCGTGAGTTCGCGCGCGGGTGCGATGTGATCACCTTCGATCACGAACACGTACCCACCGAGCACCTCAGGGCCCTGGAGGCGGACGGCATCCCCGTGCGCCCCGGCCCCGACGCGCTCGTGCACGCCCAGGACAAGGGCGTGATGCGCGCGCGGCTCGACGCGATCGGCGTCCCGTGCCCACGGCACCGGATCGTCAGCGATCCGCAGGACGTGGCGGCCTTCGCGGAGGAGGGCGACGGCTTCCCCGTCGTACTCAAGACCGTGCGCGGCGGTTACGACGGCAAGGGCGTGTGGGTCGTGGACTCCGTCGAGGAGGCCGCGGACCCCTTCCGGGCCGGTGTGCCCGTCCTCGCCGAGGAGAAGGTCGACTACGTCCGCGAGCTCGCCGCCAACGTCGTACGGTCGCCGCACGGGCAGGCCGTCGCCTACCCGGTCGTCGAGTCCCAGCAGGTGAACGGCGTCTGCGACACCGTGATCGCCCCCGCGCCCGACCTGGACCAGGCCCTCGCGCTCAGGGCCGAGGAGATGGCGCTCAACATCGCCAAGGAACTGGGCGTCGTCGGCCACCTCGCCGTCGAGCTGTTCCAGACCCGCGACGGGCGCATCCTCGTCAACGAGCTCGCGATGCGCCCGCACAACTCGGGCCACTGGTCGATGGACGGCGCGATCACCTCGCAGTTCGCCAACCACGTCCGGGCCGTCCTCGACCTCCCGCTCGGCGACCCGCGCCCCCGCGCGAAGTGGACCGTCATGGTCAACGTCCTCGGCGGCGACTTCCCCGACATGTACTCCGCGTACCTGCACTGCATGGCCCGCGACCCCAAGCTGAAGATCCACATGTACGGCAAGGACGTGAAGCCCGGCCGCAAGGTGGGCCACGTCAACACCTACGGCGACGACCTGGACGACGTTCTCGAACGCGCACGTCACGCTGCCGGCTACCTGAGAGGCACGATCACCGAATGAGCCCCGTTGTAGGCATCGTCATGGGTTCGGACTCCGACTGGCCGGTCATGGAGGCCGCCGCCCAGGCCCTCGACGAGTTCGAGATCGCGTACGAGGTCGACGTCGTCTCCGCGCACCGCATGCCGCGCGAGATGATCGCGTACGGCGAGCAGGCGGCCGAGCGCGGTCTGAAGGCGATCATCGCGGGGGCGGGTGGCGCGGCCCACCTCCCCGGCATGCTGGCCTCCGTCACCCCCCTTCCGGTGATCGGCGTGCCGGTCCCGCTGAAGTACCTGGACGGCATGGACAGCCTCCTGTCCATCGTGCAGATGCCGGCCGGCGTCCCCGTCGCGACCGTCTCCGTCGGCGGCGCCCGCAACGCCGGACTGCTCGCGGCCCGCATCCTCGCCGCGCACGACGAGGAACTCCTCGGTCGGATGCGGGAGTTCCAGCAGGAGCTGAACGACCAGGCCACCGAGAAGGGCAAGCGCCTGAGGTCCAAGGTCGAGGGCTCCAACGGCTTCGGCTTCGGCAAGTGACCGCCGTGGGGCCGCTGGAGACGGCCCGGGAACTCCTGCGCGAGTTCCCGGTCGTCGACGGCCACAACGACCTGCCGTGGGCGCTGCGCGAACAGGTCCGCTACGACCTCGACGCCCGCGACATCGCCACCGACCAGTCGGCCCACCTCCACACCGACCTGGCACGGCTCAGGGCCGGCGGGGTCGGCGCGCAGTACTGGTCGGTGTACGTCCGCTCGGACCTGCCCGACGCGGTGCCGGCGACGCTGGAACAGATCGACTGCGTACGCCAGTTGATCGCGCGGTACCCCTCGCAGCTGCGGGCCGCGCTCACCGCCGCGGACATGGAGGCGGCGCGCGCGGAAGGCCGTATCGCCTCCCTCATGGGGGCCGAGGGCGGCCACTCCATCGCCAACTCCCTCGCGACGCTACGCGCGTTGTACGCGCTCGGTGTGCGTTACATGACCCTCACCCACAACGACAACGTCGACTGGGCGGACTCGGCGACCGACGAACCCGGCGTCGGTGGCCTGTCCGCCTTCGGCCGCGCGGTGGTCCGGGAGATGAACCGCGAGGGCATGCTCGTGGACCTCTCGCACGTGGCGGCGACGACCATGCGGGACGCGCTGGACGCGAGCGAGGCGCCGGTGATCTTCTCGCACTCCTCCGCGCGGGCGGTGTGCGACCACCCGCGCAACATCCCGGACGACGTGCTGGAACGCCTCCCGTCCAACGGCGGCATGGCCATGGTGACCTTCGTCCCGAAGTTCGTCCTCCAGGCCGCCGTCGACTGGACGGCCGCGGCCGACGAGAACATGCGCGAGCACGGCTTCCACCACCTCGCGACCACCCCCGAGGCGATGAAGGTGCACCGCGCCTTCGAGGAGCGCACCCCGCGCCCGGTCGCCACGGTCGCGACGGTCGCCGACCACCTGGACCACATGCGCGAGGTGGCCGGCGTGGACCACCTCGGCATCGGCGGCGACTACGACGGCACGGCGTTCACCCCGGACGGCCTCAGCGACGTCTCCGGCTACCCGAACCTCATCGCCGAGCTCCTCGACCGAGGCTGGTCCCGCACCGACCTCGCCAAGCTCACCTGGCAGAACGCGGTCCGGGTGCTGGGCGCGGCGGAGGACGTGGCGCGAGAGCTCAGGGCGACGCGGGGGCCGTCCAACGCGACCCTCACCCAGCTCGACGGCTGAGCGCCGGGGCACCTTCGACCTGGTGGCCGGGGCGGCAGGCGGCACCTGAACGCCGTACCCCCGAACGCCCCGCCCACCAGGAAGCACCCCGCGCTCCGTGGGACGGTGACCGTACGGCGATCAGGAAGATCACGACGTACGGAGCCCGTCATGGCAGATCTCCAGGACGAACTGCATCCCGCGGCCGAGGTGGGAGAGCTGCCCCAGCTCTTCGAGGCCGCGCCGGAGCCGTCCACCACCGGCTCCGAACCGGACGCCGAGCCTCTGGAGCGTGCCCGTGCCATCCTCGCCGCGCACCCCGTCGCCGACGGCTACAGCGGGCTGCCCTGGGCCCTGAGGCACCTGCCCTGGTACGACCTGGAGGTCGGGGAGAGCGCCGTGGACACGGATGTACCGAGGCTCAGGGAGGGGCACGTGGGTGCCCTGATGTGGTCGCTGCACCTGCCCGGGGGGCTCGACGGGGACCGTGCCGTCGGCGCCACCCTGGAACAGCTCGACCTGGTGAAGACGGTCGTGCGCAACCATCCCGAGGGCCTGCGTCTGGCCCGCACCGCGGGACAGACCACCGACGCCCGCAACTGCGGCCGGGCCGCCGTCCTGCTCGGCCCCGCCGGCGCGGCCGCCCTCGGCGACTCGCTCGGCATCCTGCGCTCCCTGCACGCCCTCGGCCTGCGCGCCCTCACCCTGACGGGGGTGTCCTGGGCGAGCAAGGCGGGGCTCACCCGGTTCGGTGAGGAGGTGCTGCGCGAGATGAACCGGCTCGGAGTCCTCGCCGACCTCTCCGGCGCCTCCGAGGCCACCGCCCGGCGGACCCTGGCGGTGTCCAAGGCTCCGGTGCTCTTCAGCCGCTCCGCCGCCCGCGCCCTGCGCCCCCACCCGGCCAACCTCCCCGACGACCTGCTCGCCGAGCTGGGCGCCGCCAAGGGCCTGTGCATGGTGCCGCTGACCGCCGAGCAGACCGGCCCGACGGTCCGGGACGTCGCCGACCACCTCGACCATGTGCGCGCGGTCGCGGGCGCCGAGTGCGTGGGCCTGTCCGGCACCTACGACGTCGGCTCCGCCCACCCGCAGGAGCTCGGCGACGCCTCCTGCTACCCCCACCTCGTCGCAGAGCTGCTGCGCCGCGGCTGGGACGAGACCGGCGTCGCGCTGCTGACCTGGGGCAACGTCCAGCGGCTGCTGCGCGAGTCCGACTTCACGGCGCGGGCGGCGCAGCAGCGGCGGGAGCCGTCCACGGCGAAGATCGCCGACCTCGACGGATGACCGGCGGCGCTGCCTGACCGGCGGGCCACCTGACCGGCTGCGCTACACCGGGTCGATCCGGCACAGGCAGAAGGGATGGCCCGCCGGATCCGCGTACACCCTGAAGTCCTCCTTGTCCTCGGCGTGCAGCAGCCGCGCGCCCAGCTCCAGCACCTTGGCCTCGGCCGCGTCGATCTCCTCCCATGTGGTCCCGCCGTCGAAGTCCAGGTGGAACTGCTGGGAGTTGCGGTCCGCCCGCGGCCACTCTGGCGGGGTGAGCCCCGGTGCGCTCTGGAAGGCCAGCCGCGGGCCGGCGGGGACGCGCAGGACCACCCAGTCGGGGTCGTCGTCCTCCGGGGTGCCGCCCACGATCCCGGCGTAGAAACGGGCGAGCGCGCGGGGATCGGGGCAGTCGATCACGACGGAACGGAAACGTGCGACAGTCACGAGGGGTCCTCCTGGTTCGACGGCGGTTCAGCAGGCGCAGAGGCAGAACGGGTGCCCCGCCGGGTCGGCGTACACACGGAAGGTGCGGGAGCGGTCCTCGGCGTCCAGCGGCTTCGCTCCGAGCGCCAGCACCTCCTTCTCGGCCGCGTCCAGGTCCTGGACGGTCAGGTCGAGGTGGAACTGCTGCGAGGCGTCGGGGGCGGGCCACTTCGGCGGTACGAAACCGGGGGCGGTCTGGAAGGCCAGCGAGGGTCCGTCGGGGATCTTGAGATCCACCCAGTCGCCCTCGCCCTCGACGGTGCCGCCGAGCACACCGGCGTAGAAACCGGCGAGCGCGCGGGGGTCCGGACAGTCCAGTACGACGGCACCGAGTTCGGCGATGGCCATGGCTTCCTCCTTGAAGCGCGGTTACCTGTAGAAGCGGGTAACCAGTAACGGTTACCGCATGCTCCCGTATCGGAGGTAACGTCGCAAGGGAATTCCCTAGCTAGGTAGCGTGCAGCCATGAGTGAGCGATCGCCCGCGCCCGGGGGGCTGGCCCTGGTCGAGTCCCTGGTCAACACGGTGGGCCTGGAGTCGGGCGCCGATTCGCTGGACACGGCGGAGGGGCGTGCGCGGTTCGGGATCGACGAGGGTGAGGTGGCGGGGGCACGCGAGCTGCGGGAGTCGCTGCGGGTCGCCCTGCTGGCCCACGCGGGACACCCGCCGCACCGCCCGGTGACGCCGCTGGGCGAGTTGCTGGCGGCGGCACCCCTGCTCCTCACGGTCGCCGCGGCCGACGGCTCGGCGGCCCTCGCCCCCGCCGACGCCCGGCCCCTCCTCTCCCGCGTCGCCGCCGCCGTCGCCGAGTCGCTGGTCGCGGGGACCTGGATCCGCCTGAAGGCCTGCGAGGCCGCGGACTGTCACTGGGCCTACTACGACCGGAGTCCGGCGGGGCGGGGGCGCTGGTGCTCCATGCAGGTGTGCGGGGCCCGGGCGAAGATGCGGCGGTACCGGGCCAGGGGGTGAGTCCCCGTCGTCAGGGCTCCTCCCGCTGCGCGCGGGACGTCCTCGAACCGACCAGCAGGAGGCACAGGACCGCCACTCCGGCCACCAGGCCGACCAGGACCAGCAAGGGGTCCAGTGGGCGGGCCGTGGTAACCGTCGCCTGGGCCGCGGGCGGCTGCGCCGGCGCCGGTAGCGTCGTCGTCCGCGGTACGGCCGCCTCGGGCGCCGCCGGTGTCGGCGAGGGGGACGGCATCGTCATCGCCGGCATCGAACGTGCCGTACGTGACGGGGTCCGGGCCGGTGCCGGGTGCGCGTGCTCTCCCGGTGCCGCCGAGGTCTTTGCCGGAGCGGGCGCGGGAGCCGGCGCCGGTGCCGCCCGGACTGTGATCCCCGCCGTCATGTCCGGATGGACCGTGCAGACGTAGCCGTAGGTACCGGCCGTGGTGAACGTGAAGCTCCAGCTCTGGCCCTTGTTCAGCATGGGGGAGTGGATCGAGAGCGGACCGGAGGTGGTCTTCACGTCGTGCGGGGCCGTGTCGTAGTTGGTCCAGGTCACCGTGGATCCGGCGGGCACGCTCAAGGACGCCGGCGAGAAGGCGTACCCCTTCATGGCCACGGAGTAGCTCGCCGCCGACGCCTGTCCGGACGGCAGCAGCCACGCGGTGAGGAGGGCGAGCACCGCCGCGGCCCGCAGCAGCCCCCTCATGCGAAGTCCGCCGCGACGAGCAGCCTGAGGCGGGTGGCCGGCAGTCGCCACGGCAGCCGGAATCCGGTGGCCCGGCGCAGCAGCCGGTAGGGCAGCTTGGCCGTGCCCACGACGAGGAGCCGGTCCTCGGCGCGGTCGACCACGCGCATCCGCAGGAGGACGGGAAAGGCGACGTCGTCGAGGACGAGGTCGGCGGTGAGCTGGAGGCGGTCGCCGGGCAGGTCCTCGACCCGCTCGGAGGTGAGGACGGCCCGCAGCTCGCCGTCGTCGAACTCGAAGCGGAACGCGCGGTGTCCGACGTCCGGGGACGTCTCCAGGGACGCTTCGGCGAGGGGCACCCGCCGACGCCGTACCGGCAAAGGCCCGTACCAGGCGGTGAGTTCGGCGAGGGAGCGGCCGGGAGCCACGGTGAGGCGTCGCGGTGGCGGAGGAACGGTGGGCAGGGTGACGGTTGTCATCCCGAACTCCTTGGAAAGCGGTTCCCGAAATGTGGTGAGGGTGTGGAGAATGGCCGTGGACGCCGTTCCGGCCGGCTGAGCCCCGGCCGGAACGGCGTCCACCCAGTCCGTCAGCAGCTGGTGGTGAGGAAGTCCGTGGTGGGCGTGAGCAGGTGCTCGGCCCAGACGGTGTGCATCTTCACGTAGGCGTCCGGGTTCAGCAGATCGGTGACCTGCTGTCCGAGCGACTCCTCCAGGTGCGCGGAGTTGATGTGGGCCAGCAGCACGCTGAGCGTGCTGTCGAGCACCGTGCCGCCGTCGTTGACGGCCGGCTTGAGGATGCTCTCGATCCACACCGTGTGCATCTTGATGTACGAGTCCAGCGCCAGCGCGTCCTGCACCTGCTGACCGGGGGACTCCTCCAGGTGCGCCGAGTAGAGGTGCTGGAGGATCGGCAGGAGCTCGTTGCGGATGCTGGTGCACTGCTCGCCGGAACCGGAGCCGTCACCGCTGGTGGGCGTGGCCGTCGGAGTGGCCGTCGGCATCGGCATGCCGGTCGGGGTCGACGTGGGGCCGGCCGTCGGCGTGGCCGTGGGGGCCGTCGTCGGGGTTGCCGTGGGTGTCGTCGCGGTCGGCGTCGGCGCGGGCGTCGTGCCGCCGCCGGAGGCCGCCACCACCTTCACGGACGACACCATGTCCGGGTGCACCGCGCAGTAGTACTCGTAGGTGCCCACCTTGGTGAAGGTGTACGACCACGAGTCGCCCTTCTGCAGCGTCCCCGAGTCGAAGGCCACCGGGGCCTTGGTCGTGGTCACCGTGTGCGGGGCGCTGTCGTGGTTGGTCCACCGGACGGTCTGGCCGGCCTCGACGACGAGCTG
This sequence comes from Streptomyces sp. NPDC005402, assembly GCF_040606575.1. Classification (NCBI taxonomy): domain Bacteria; kingdom Bacillati; phylum Actinomycetota; class Actinomycetes; order Kitasatosporales; family Streptomycetaceae; genus Streptomyces; species Streptomyces sp. NPDC005402. Next base: position 51,003 of record NZ_JBEXFB010000007.1, on the reverse strand, counting down.
CTTGCCGTCGCCGAACTTGTAACCCGTGATGTCGACCTGGTAGTCGGGGGTGGCGGCCTTCATGTCGGCCATGTCGGCAGCGGCGGCAGCGGGCGCCTGAGCCGCGCCCGCGGCCTGCTGCGAGGCCGTCGTGGAACCCGTGGCCGCGCTCAGCAGCCCGAGAGAGAGCACCGCGGCGAGGGCCGCGCCGAGGCCGGCGAACAGCAGGGACCGGTTCCCGGCCGGCGACTTGCTGCGCCGGCCACCGGTCTCGTCCTTGTTTCTCACTGCAACTCCTTTTGCTTTTGCGGGTGTTCAGCGGCCGGGATCGGCCGTGACCAGCAGACTCGTCACGGCGAGCACGACGAGGACCAGCCCCGTCTCGGCCGCGACCGAGTAACCGAAGGGCCGCACGGTGGCGGCGTCGCCGCGCAGCAGCACGGCGAGATCGAGACGGGTGCGCACCCACTGGCGGCTCGCGTACGCGGCGACCAGGACGCACCCGAGGACGGCCGTCTTGACGAGCAGCAGATGCCCGTAGGAGGTGTGCAGGAGGGCGTCGTACGACCCCACCACCTGCCACGCGAGCACCAGCCCGGCGCCGACGATGCCCGTGACGCTCACCGCCGCGAGCCGCGCGTAGCCCGGCACCACCTCGGCCAGCTCCGCGACCCGCCGGCGCGGCAGCACCGCCAGCGCGAGCATGGCGAGCCCGCCGATCCACAGCGCGGCCCCGAGCAGGTGGACGAAGTCGGCGACGGCTCCCCAAGTCGGCTCGCTGCCCTCGGAGTTGTGGCCCGTCATGCCGGTCGTGCGCAGCAGCCCGAACGTCACCGCGAGCGCGCCCACCCGCCAGCCCGGCGAGCGCGCGGCACCCTGGAGCAGCGCGGCGAGCACCACGGCCGCGAGCACCCACATCAGGCCGCGCGCGGCGAGCACGATGCCGGGTCCGGTGGCGAGGACATCGGCGTAGGTCGCCGGGCGCAGGGCGTCCCGCAGGCCGCCGAGCGAGGCGTACGCACCCTGCAGTCCCACCGTCGTCACGGTCGCCAGCAGCCCGCCCGTCCAGGCCAGGCCCAGCAGCGCCCGGGCCCGCGGCTCGTAGGCCCCGCCCGGCCACAGCAGTGCGACGAACGCGAGCCCGCCGACGAACAGGGCGAGCGCGAGGTAGCCGGTCCAGCGGGCGGCGACGAGGGCCTGGCGCACCGCGGGGGACGTGACGGGAGCGGAGGCCTCGGCGCCGCCGGTCGCGGTGGCTCTCGCGGCGACGGTGAAGGCGATCCGCCCGGAGGAGGCGTGTCCGTCCTCCTTGTCCACGACGGACCACACGACGGCGAACCTCCCGTCGGCCGGGCTGTCGAGCGCGACCCGCACCGCGTTGCCCTTCGCCGTCCGGGCCACCGGCAGCCGGTCCCCGGCCATCGTCAGCACCCGCACCTCGGCCGGGTCGACGGTCTCGTCGAAGGTGAGGGTGAGGTGGGCCGGGGCCTTCGCGGGCCTGGCGCCGTCCTTGGGGGAGGAGCTCACCAACTCGGTGTGCGCGGAGGCGGGTTGGGCGGCGCCGAGGAGGGCGCAGAGGAGGGCGGCGAGGACGAGCAGCGGCCTCATGGCGTCGCCTCCGGTTCCGGGGAGGCGGAAGCGGAGGGGGCCAGTAGTCCGCCGAGCAGGCCGGAGGCGGGGGCGACGCCGACGCAGAGGGAAGGCGTCGGCGAGGGCGTCGGCGAGGGGGACGCGGCCGCCCCGTCCAGGAGCCCCAGCACGGGCCCGGTGAGACCGACGAGCAGCGGCTGTACGAGGGTGACCTGGCCATCCTGGCAGGTGGCCGTGGCCGTGGCGGAGGGGGAGGGGGTGGGAGTGGGAGTGGGAGTGGGAGTGGGAACGGGAACGGGAGCGGGAGTGCCGGAGGGGGGCGAGCTCTCGGACCCGGTGTGGCCACCGCCGTGCCCTCCGCTCCCGCCCACGGGGCCGGTGCCGGTCACGACGCCTCCGGCGTCGCCGTATCCGATGTCCGACCCGGTGCCGCCGTATCCGAAGCCCGTGCCGCCCCCGCCGTACGACGGCAACTCGCCCGAGCCGGCGGGGACTTGACCGGCCCCCGGCATGGTCGTCACCGGCGCCGTGACCGCGGGCGAGGCGGCCGGCGGAACCGCGGCCTCGGCCGTCCCGGAGGCGGCGGGGGCGCCGATGCCCGACGCGTACCCCAGCACGATCACCACCGCACCCACGAGTGCTCCGGCGACCAACTCGTCGCGATGATCACGCGGCCAATCCACCCCACGAAACAGGGGCATGACTCACTCCTGACATGCTCGGATCAATCCGACCGAAGAGCTCGGCGATGACGAACAGTGGAGTGGAGGGCGGATTCCGCTTGGCTACGCATCGGTTAACCGATCGTTGCCTACCTCTCCTTTGCAGGGGGGTGGTCTGTGAGAACGGTCAATTCGGCACCGTACTCGAATGCAAATCGAACTCGTGTTGATGATTCCGGGGAAGCCGGCATATGCCGACGCGGGCTTCCGCAGGACCTCGTGGCCACGTAGCCTCTCCGCGCCCAGGAGGTGAGGCCGTGAGTACGTACGGCACCATGCTGATTCCCGTGCCGCTCGGACAGGCGGTCCCCGTGCTGCGCGAGGTCTGCGCGGCCGGCTACGCGGTCCCGGCCGGGCCGGGGTTCTGCCTCGTCCATCCGGACCGGTTCATCGGGGGGAACAACGTCTTCGCGCTCGCCGGACCGATCAGCGCCGCACTGGGCGTTCCGGTGCTGGCGGCCTTCCAGTACGACGGCGACCGGCTGGAGCTGGAGGTCTGGCGTGCGGGCGGGCGCGCCCACCGCTACGACTCCTGGCCGGGATGGGAGAGCGAGGACGGCGGCGACACCCCCGTGGGCGCGGACCCGGCCGCGTTCCTGGACTTCGCCACCGGGCCCGTGGACGGTCACCGGCTGGCCTCGGCGCTCGCGGACACACCGATCGACCCGGAGGACATGGACGTGGACGGCGATCCGGGCTATGTCTGGGCCCAGGCCCTGCACTGGGACGTGCTGCGCGCGCTCGGCCACCCGGACCAGGTGATCCGCCGCGCCCAGTGGGACCACCACCACATGCGCCGGGCGCCGCGGGCGGTCGCGGAGGTGCTGGACGGCACCGAACTCGTCGTCCTGGGGGCCGCCGACCCCTTGTTCTGAAGCCCCGTCACGGCTGCCGCCACACGCTCAGGCGGTCGGGCGCCCCATCGCCCGGTACGTCCACCCGGCCTTCCGCCACAGCACCGGATCCAGGGCGTTGCGGCCGTCCAGGACGACCTTCGCCGCCGCGACCTCGCCGAGGGCCGCCGGGTCCAGCTCGCGGAACTCCCGCCACTCCGTGAGGTGGAGTACGACGTCGGCGCCCCGGACCGCGTCCATGGCGGTGTCGGCGTAGCCCAGGGTCGGGAAGATGCGGCGGGCGTTGTCCATGCCCTTCGGGTCGTAGACCGTGACCTGACCGCCCTGGAGGTGGATCTGCCCGGCGACGTTCAGCGCGGGTGAGTCGCGGACGTCGTCCGAGTCGGGCTTGAAGGTGGCGCCGAGCACCGCGACCCGCTTGCCGAGGAACGGCCCGCCGCCCAGTATCTGCCGCGCCAGTTCCACCATCTGACCGCGCTGGCGCATGTTGATCGAGTCGATCTCGCGCAGGAAGGTCAGCGCCTGGTCGGCGCCGAGCTCACCCGCACGGGCCATGAAGGCGCGGATGTCCTTCGGCAGACAGCCGCCGCCGAAGCCGATCCCGGCCCGCAGGAACTTCTTCCCGATCCGGTCGTCGTACCCGATCGCCTCCGCGAGCCGAGCGACATCGCCGCCGGAGGCCTCGCACATCTCCGCCATCGCGTTGATGAAGGAGATCTTCGTGGCCAGGAAGGAGTTCGCGGACGTCTTCACCAGCTCGGCGGTCGGGAAGTCCGTCACCACGAACGGCGTGCCCTCGCCGAGCGGTGTCGCGTACACCTCGCGCAGCAGCTTCTCCGCGCGCTCACTGCGCACGCCGACCACGATCCGGTCCGGGTGCAGCGTGTCGTCCACCGCGAAGCCCTCGCGCAGGAACTCCGGGTTCCAGGCCAGCTCCGCGTCCGCGCCCGCCGGGGAGTGGTCGGCCAGGTAGCGGGCCAGCCGGTCGGCGGAACCCACGGGCACGGTCGACTTGCCGACGACGAGGGCCGGGCGGGTCAGGTGCGGGGCGAGGGAGGCGATCGCGGAGTCGACGTACGACATGTCGCAGGCGTACTCGCCGTGCCGCTGCGGCGTGTTCACACAGACGAAGTGCACGTCACCGAAGGCGCCCACCTCGGCGAAGTCCATGGTGAAGCGGAGCCGGCCGGTGGAGCCCTCGATCCCGGCGACATGCTTGCGCAGCAGGTCCTCCAGGCCCGGCTCGTACATCGGGACCTCGCCCCGCTGGAGCATCTCGATCTTCTCGGGCACCACGTCGAGCCCCAGCACCTCGAACCCGAGCTCGGCCATGGCCGCGGCGTGAGTGGCGCCGAGGTAGCCGGTGCCGATCACGGTGATCTTGAGGGCCATGAAGACTCCAGAAAGGGGGACGGTCCGATGCGCGCCCGAGCATAGTCGGACGGGTCGGCGGGCATTTTTCCCGCTGTCGTCAAGCTCACGTCTCACTCGTGTGAGCCGGGCCCTAAAATTTGAGTTACTTAACGGTAATTAGCACAGGCACCGCAGCGTCTTTGGAGCGTGAGAGACCTTGGCCGGATCGGCTGACTTCGACCTGTACCGCCCGTCCGAGGAGCACGACATGCTCCGGGACGCCATCCGTTCGCTGGCGGAGGCGAAGATCGCGCCCTACGCCGCCGCGGTCGACGAGGAGGCCCGCTTCCCCCGGGAGGCGCTGGACGCCCTGGTGGCCAACGACCTGCACGCCGTGCACGTCCCCGAGGAGTACGGCGGCGCGGGCGCCGACGCCCTGGCCACGGTGATCGTCATCGAGGAGGTCGCCCGCGCCTGCGTCAGCTCCTCCCTCATCCCCGCCGTGAACAAGCTGGGCTCCCTCCCGGTGATCCTCTCGGGCTCCGAGGACCTGAAGAAGAAGTACCTGTCGCCGCTCGCCAAGGGCGACGCGATGTTCTCCTACGCCCTCTCCGAGCCGGACGCCGGTTCCGACGCGGCCGGCATGAAGACCAAGGCGGTCCGCGACGGCGACCACTGGATCCTCAACGGCGTGAAGCGCTGGATCACCAACGCGGGCGAGTCCGAGTACTACACGGTGATGGCCGTCACCGACTCCTCGAAGCGCTCCAAGGGAATCTCGGCGTTCGTCGTCGAGAAGTCCGACGAGGGCGTCTCCTTCGGCGCCCCCGAGAAGAAGCTCGGCATCAAGGGCTCCCCGACCCGCGAGGTCTACTTCGACAACGTCCGCATCCCCGCCGACCGCATGATCGGCGAGGAGGGCACCGGCTTCGCGACCGCGATGAAGACCCTGGACCACACCCGCATCACCATCGCCGCCCAAGCCCTCGGCGTCGCCCAGGGCGCCTTCGACTACGCCAAGGGCTACGTCCAGGAGCGCAAGCAGTTCGGCAAGGCCATCGCCGACTTCCAGGGCATCCAGTTCATGCTCGCCGACATGGCCATGAAGATCACCGCCGCCCGTGCCCTGACCTACCAGGCCGCGGCCGCCTCGGAGCGCCTCGACAAGGACCTCACCTTCCAGGGCGCCGCGGCCAAGTGCTTCGCCTCGGACGTGGCGATGGAGGTCACCACGGACGCGGTGCAGCTGCTGGGCGGTTACGGGTACACCCGTGACTACCCGGTCGAGCGGATGATGCGCGACGCCAAGATCACCCAGATATATGAGGGTACGAACCAGGTTCAGCGGATCGTGATGGCGAGGAACCTGCCGTAGCGGATCCGGCGCGCGACGCCCGAGGGCCCCGGCCGACGGATCGGACCGGCTGGGGCCGTTCGCCGGCCGGGCCGCGCGGGGCCTGATGCGCGGGCTCCGATGCGCGTGGCAGCCCGGCGACACCGGCGGATCCGCCGGAGGGGCCCGAGCCCCCGGAGTTGCTCCGGGGGCTTTTGTCGTACCTCGGGTGGGGTGTTTCGGGGCGGATTGTTGGCGTCCGCCCGATGGCGCCCCGCCGGGGAGGGGCGTAGGACGGAAGGGCACGGGGCCCGTCCCGGGCTCCCGCGTCCCAGGAGGAGCCATGACCCAGGCCGAGAGCATGTCCGCGATGAGCAAGGAGATGCAGGACTGCGTGGCGGCGTGCATGGAATGCCACAGCGTCTGCGAGGAGACCATGAGCTCCTGCATGCAGAGGGGCGGTCAGGCGCAGATGCAGATCATGCGCGCGCTCATCGACTGCGCCGACATGACCCGCATGTGCGCGGACATGATGATGCGCCGCTCGCCCATGTCGGCGGAGATGTGCGCGCTGTGCGCCAAGGCGTGCGAGATGTGCGCCGAGGCGTGTATGTCCATGCCGGACGATCCCCAGCTGATGCGCTGCGCGCAGGCGTGTCGCCGCTGCGTGGAGACCTGTCGGGCGATGGCGGGCATGGCGATGTGACGTACCTCGTCGCCCGGACGTGGCCGGGGGCACCCCCCGAGGTGCTCCTGGTCATGGGTGGGGCAGGCTGCGGGACATGACCGCACCCGAGCACACGACGCCGTACACGGACACGCAGGGCCGGCCCTCGGACCGCCTCTTCCAGCCGCCGCCGCTGCCCCCGGAGGCGGACGCCACCGAGGCCTTCGACGCCGCCGAGCGCGAGATGTGGAGGGGCCGCACCGAGGCCTACGCCGGGAGCTTCGCGCACCTGTGCGCCCACCCCGTGGAGGCCCTGCTGGACGCGGCCGGAGTGGGTGAGGGGACGCGCGTCCTCGACGTCGGCACCGGTACCGGTACGGCGGCCGTGGCGGCGCGGGCTCGCGGCGCCCGGGTGAGTGCGGTGGACGCCGATGCCGGGATGGTGGCGGCGGCGCGGGCCCGCGGGGTCGACGCGCGCACCGGCGAGCTTCCCGAACTCCCTTACCAGGAAGGCGAGTTCGACGCCGTCGTCGGCAACTTCGTCCTCAACCACGTCGGCCGCCCCCGCACCGCCCTCGTCGAACTGCGCCGCGTCCTGCGCCCCGGTGGCCGTGTCGCCCTCACCACGTGGAGTGCGAACCGGGGCGCGGGGCAGGACCTGCTCGGCCGGGCCTGCGAGGCGGGCGGAGCCGTACCGCCCCCGTACCTCCCCAGGCTGGATCCGGCGGAGGACTGGCCCCGTACGGCGGACGGTCTCGCCCAACTCCTCGGCGGGGCGGGCTTCGTGGCGTCCGAGGCGGCCGAACTCGGCTGGGACCACCGGGCCGGCGTCGAGGAGTGGTGGAGCGGTGCGGCGGGCGGGGTGGCCACCATCGGGCTGGTCGTCACCTCGCAGGACCCGGAGACCGTCGTACGGATCCGGCGGGAGTACGACCGTCTGAGCGCCGAACACACGGTGGCGGAAGGGCAGTTGGCCCTTCCGCACATCGCGCTGCTCGGCTCGGGACGGCGGCCGTAGGGCTCAGTTGCTCGAGACGGTGACCTTCTCGTCGTTCTTCAGCTCGTCCACCAGCGTCTTCACCTTCGCCTTGTCCCAGACCAGGTTGCCGCCCGTGGAGCCGGAGATCGGCATGTTCATGGACGTGCCGTCACCGCCGTTCACGCCCTTCATCGCCCAGAACATCTTGCCCAGGTCGTACAGGCCCATGTCCTTGTCGACGATCAGCGAGTCGAGGCCCGCGCCCATCGTCGGGTAGAGCTTGAAGGGGTTCAGGATGGTGCTCGGGGTGGCCACCTGGTTGGCGAGCGCGTTGAGGAACTTCTGCTGGTTCTTCGTGCGGTCGAGGTCGGAGCCCGCGAGGGCGTAGCGGGTGCGGACGAAGGCGAGGGCCTGGTCGCCGTTCAGGGTCTGCTTGCCCGCCGTGAAGTCGGCACCGGACTTGGTGTCCTTCATGCCGCCCTTCGGGATGTCGATCTCGACCCCGCCGACCGCGTCCACGATGTTCGCGAAGCCGGCGAAGCCGATCTCGACGTAGTGGTCGATCTTCAGGCCGGTGTTGAACTCGACCGTGCGCACGAGCAGTTCGGGGCCGTCCTCGGCGTAGGCGGCGTTCAGCTTCACGTGCCGGCCCGTGCCCTTGTAGGTCTTGCCGGACTCGGAGCCCACGAAGGTCGGGATCTCCACGTCCGAGTCACGCGGCAGCGAGATCAGCGTGTCGCCGTTGCTGCCGGTGTGCAGGATCATCATCGAGTCGGTGCGCTTGCCCGCGGCGGAGCCGGTGTGCAGCTGCTTCTTCTGCTCCGAGGAGAGCCCGGCGCGGCTGTCGGAGCCGACGATCAGGTAGTTGGTGCCGTCGCCCTGCTCCGGCCGGTCGATGACCTTGGACAGGTCGACCTCGCGGTTGAGCTTGGAGTCGGCCCAGAAGTAGGTGCCGACGGTCGTCACCACCAGCCCGGTGATCACGACGATGGCGGTCCACTTGATCCGCTTGCGCCAGTTCGGCGCGGGCCGCGGACCCCGGCCGCCGCCGGGGTCGCCGGGGTCGCCGGGCCCGCCGTGACCCCCGCCGCCGTAGACCTGGCCGGTGTTGTAGCCGCTGTCGTACTCGTCGTAGTCACCGCCGTGACCCCCGCCGTTGACGTACGACGGCTGCTGGGGCACACCGCTGCCGTACGGCGGCGCGGACGGGCCCTGGCGGCCGTACGCACCCTGCCCGGGCGCCGCCTGACCGCGGCGGACCTGCCGCATCACGCGGGCGCTCTCGGGCTGTGCGCTCGCGCTGCCGCGTCCGTACCGGTCGCCGCGGTTGTCGCCGGACCATCCCTCGGGCCAATCGTTCATGGGGCCCAGTGTGCAGGTACCCGCTGTGCCCTATACAAGGGTCGTCGGAAAATCAGGGCAGCGCTGTTGCCAAGCTGACACAAATTCCCGAATTGTCATCAGGCATAGGGTGGGGCCATGACAGACCAGGCCACCGCCGCGCACCAGGGCGCCCCGGAGATCCCGGGCAAGCCCACCTCGGCATCCCGCACCACGCTGAGCCACATCATGACCCAGGCCGACACCAACCTCCTCGGTACGGTGCACGGCGGCGTGATCATGAAGCTGGTGGACGACGCGGCGGGCGCGGTGGCCGGGCGGCACAGCGGCGGGCCCGCCGTCACCGCCTCGATGGACGAGATGGCGTTTTTGGAGCCGGTCCGCGTCGGTGACCTGGTCCATGTGAAGGCCCAGGTCAACTGGACCGGCCGGACCTCGATGGAGGTCGGCGTCCGGGTTCTCGCCGAGCGCTGGAACGAGTCCACGCCCGCCACCCAGGTCGGCTCCGCCTACCTCGTCTTCGCGGCGGTGGACGCCGACGGCAAGCCCCGCCGGGTTCCTCCGGTGCTCCCGGAGACGGAACGCGACGAGCGCCGCTACCAGGAGGCCCAGATCCGCCGCACCCACCGCCTCGCGCGCCGCCGGGCGATCATGGAACTGCGCGAGAAGCGGGCAGCGGAGGGCTTCGAGGACTGAGCCGGACACCGGCCTGCCCTCACCCCTCCTACACGCACCCCACCTCATCCCCGGTGACCACTCCGGACTCCCCCTGGAGCTCGTCCTCGGCCCGTACCTTCCGTACTCGGTCGAAGTCGGCGCCCGCGAGGACCTTCAGCACCGCCCCCTGGCCCTTCACCGCCCGCAGCTCGCTCCCGGGAAGGGCCGCCGCCAGCGAGCGGGCCGAGCGGTCCCAGCGGGGGTCGTAGGCGATGACCGTGCGCTTCAGGGTGCGGTCGGCCGAGTTCACCGGGTTCCCCGTCGTGCGGAATCCCGTCGACGCCAGGGCCGCGTCCACCCGCTTGCCGAGTCCGCCGGTCGCCGTGCCGTTCTCGACCTGGACGCGGATCTGCTGCGGGGAGACCGGGACGAGCAGCGCCTTGGTCTTCGGCTGGTGCGCGGCCAGCGGCTGGTCCTCGCGCAGGGCCCTGAAGAGCCGCGCCGACTTCACGGCGTCCCACTTCAGGGTCGAGCCCACGCCGTTGACGGGGTATCCCATCTGCCCGATCGGCACGGTCGTGAACTCCGACGAGGAGGGGGAGAAGTTTCGCATCGCCCGGCCCAGGTCGAGCAGTTCGTCCGTGCCGAAGCCCTTGTCGGCCCGTACGGAGCCGAGGACGGCCCGGGCGACATCGCGGAACCTCATCGGGTTCAGCATGACGCCGGACGAGGTCGCCCGCTCGATCAGCGCCGCGAGGAAGCGCTGCTGCCGCTTCATCCGGCCGAGATCGGAGGAGACGTCGGCGTGCCGGGAGCGGACGTACTGGAGCGCCTGCCCGCCCATCAGCCGGTGCCGGCCCGCCGTCAGGTCGAGCCCGGTGTACGCGTCCTTCAGCGGGTCGGCGTTGCAGATCTCGACCCCGCCGAGCACGTCCACCGTCTTCATGAAGCTGGTGAAGTCGACCTCCAGATAGTGGTCGATCTTGACGTGGGTCATGTTCTCGACGGTCCGGACCGTCAGCTGGGGCCCGCCCTCCGCGTACGCCGCGTTGATCTTGATGGGGTGCCCGTGGTGCTCTTCCCCCGTGGTCCGGTCGGCGTGCGGGGGCGTCATCGCGTACGAGTCACGCGGCAGGCTCACCACGCTCGCCCGTTCCCGGTCCTCCGAGATGTGCACGATCATGATCGTGTCGGTGCAGTGGCAGGGCGCCCCGCCCAGCCGGTACTTCTGCCGCTCCGCCTCGGTGATCTTGTCGCGGCCGTCGGTGCCGACCAGCAGCACGTTCATGCCGTGTCCGGCGCGCGGCCGGTTCTTCATGTCCTTGAAGGGGTCCACGCGCGTGATGTCCGCGTCGAGGCTGGTCATCACCGCGTGCCCGATCCCCGCGGAGGCGAGCACGACGACGGACAGCGTGGTCGCCGCCCGCATGGCCCAGCGGGGCCGCTTGCGTCGTACGGGGGGCGGTGCGGGCCGCCGCTGCGAGGGGTGAGGGCGGGCCGCGGAGGGCCGGGGCGGCTTGACGGGCATGGAGGGACACCTCCGCGAGGAACAGCCGAACGAGGGATCCTGAGCACCGTAGGCCCATACGATCTGCGACGACCGGCACCGCCCCGGGCGGGGCGCGGCAGTGTCCCCCGTTCGCGGTAACGTGATCCCCCTATGAACGCCAAGCCCGACGTGCAGCTCCCCGCCGTGTCTGTGATCATGCCCGTCCTCGACGAGGAGCGGCATCTGCGCGGAGCCGTCCAAGCGATCCTCGCGCAGGAGTACGCCGGCGAGATGGAGGTCGTCATCGCCCTCGGTCCGTCCAAGGACCGCACGGACGAGATCGCCGCCGAGCTCGTCGCGGAGGACCCGCGCGTGCACACCGTCCCGAACCCCACCGGCCGCACCCCCGCCGCCCTCAACGCCGCGATCAAGGCCTCCCGCCACCCGATCGTCGTCCGCGTCGACGGGCACGGCATGCTCTCGCCGAACTACATCGCGACCGCCGTACGGCTCCTGGAGGAGACCGGCGCGCAGAACGTCGGCGGCATCATGCACGCCGAGGGCGAGAACGACTGGGAGCACGCGGTCGCCGCCGCGATGACCTCGAAGATCGGTGTCGGCAACGCGGCCTTCCACACGGGCGGCGAGGCGCAGCCCGCCGAGACCGTGTACCTCGGGGTGTTCCGGCGCGAGGCGCTCGAGCAACAGGGCGGCTACAACGAGGAGTTCGTCCGCGCCCAGGACTGGGAGCTCAACTTCCGCATCCGTGAGGCGGGCGGGCTCATCTGGTTCTCGCCCGAGCTGAGGGTGTCGTACCGCCCGAGGCCGAGCGTGAAGGCCCTCGCCAAGCAGTACAAGGACTACGGCCGCTGGCGGCACGTCGTCGCCCGCTACCACGAGGGCTCCATCAACCTGCGCTACCTCGCCCCGCCGACCGCCGTGTGCGCGATCGCGGCCGGGACCGTGGTCGGCGCCGCGCTGACCCCGCTCGGCTTCGTGATCCCCGGCGGCTACCTCGCGGCGATCGTCCTCGGTTCGCTGCCCGCCGGCAAGGGGCTCCCGCTGAAGGCCCGGCTCCAGATCCCCGTCGCCCTCGCCACCATGCACATGTGCTGGGGCTACGGCTTCCTGACCAGCCCGCGCTCCCTGGCCAAGCGGGTCATCGCCTCGCGGCGGCCCGCCGTGCTGAACAAGGTGTGAAAGCGGCGCCCCTCAGGACCGAGGGGCGCCCTGTCACCAGGTGAAGCCCGGGTTGACGTGCATGCAGGCCGTGTCGTCGGCGCCGTTGAGGGCCTCCGCGGTCTTGGGGGTCGTGTCGTCCTCCTTGGGCGCCTTGTACCTCGTGCCTTCGCGCCAGTCGGCGCCGACGACGAGCGTGACCCCGGAGACGTCGGTCGACTTCTTCACCGAACTCATCGGGATTCCCAGGGACTTGGCGACCGCCTGGGCGTCGCCCTCCAGTTCCGCGCTCGGGTAGCGCACCAGCGTCGTCGCCTCGCTCAGCGACGCGGAACGGTCGGAGACCGCCTTGTCGAAGCCCTTCTCCGTCAGCAGCCCGGCCACCGTGCTCGCGCGTCCCCTCGCCGCGGCCAGGTTGTCGGTGCGGGTGCCGTTCTGGACCAGGACGCCGATCTCGTCCTTCGCGGCGGCCGGGTCGTCGGAGACCTCCTCCGCCTTCTCGGCGGTCGCCTTCCTCGCGTCCTTGCCGTCCAGCGCGATGTCGTCGCGCACCAGCCGGAAGAGCTGCTCGGCGTCCTCGGTGGGCTCCACGCGCGCGCCGACGTAACGGTTCGGCATGGTCGTCATGGTGATGCGCTCCGGCTCGACCTTGCGCAGCTCGTCGCTCAGGTCGTAGAGCTTCTTCACGGTGCCGAGCCCCGAGTCGACGGTGAGGGCCCCGGTGGCCTGCTCGGCGAGCTTGCGCAGCTTGTTCGGGCTGCTCAGGGTGGCGTTGGCGCGCAGCTGACGGACCATCGAGTTCATGTACATGTGCTGGGCCTTGGCGCGGGCCAGGTCGCTGCCGTCCTCGAAGCCGTAGCGGGTGCGCAGCCACTGCAGGGCCTGCTCGCCCTTGACCGGGTGCGTGCCCTTCTCCAGCTTCAGACCGGAGCCGTGTCCCTCGCTGTCCCGTGAGTGGATGTTGGCGTCCACGCAGACCGGGACACCGCCGATGGCGTCCGCCATGGACACCACGCCGGAGAAGTCGACCATCATGAAGTGATCGATGTGGATGCCGGTGAGCTCCTGCCAGGTGGCCACCGTGCAGCCCGGGCCGCCGTGGCCGAGGCTCTGGTTGGCCATCGCCCGGCCCTCGCTCGCCGCGTACACCTTGCCGTCGTCCGGGTCGGTGCACTTGGGGATCTTCACGAGGGTGTCGCGCGGCATGCTGACGACCGAGAGGTTGCTGCGGTCGGCGGACAGGTGCAGCAGCATCTGCACGTCCGCGAGCGGAGTGGACCCGAAGGTCTCCCTGGCGCCGCCGAGTTCCTGGTTCTCCTTGCTGTCCCGGGCGTCGGAGCCGATCAGCAGGATGTTCAGCGGGGTCTGCCCCGCGGCGTTCGGCGTCGGCTCGGCGACCTTGTTGTCGCCCAGGTTCAGGTCGTCCTGCTCGATGTTGGAGTTCAGGTGCCGGTAGTAGAGGTAGCCGGTCCCGGCCGCCGCGAGTATCAGCACCGCGAGCGTCGCCGCCGACCATCTCAGCACCCGGTGCTTGCGCGGCGCCCTGCGGCTGCCGTGCAAGCTGTCCCCCTCGGTCGCCGGCGCGGCTTCCTGCACGCTGTATTGCGTTGTCAACGTTCCCGTCCTCCCACCCACCCCACCGGACCCGCGGTCATGCCTCGGGCCCGCCGTACGTCTTAGACATACGACGGGCCCGTGAGGTTGCCCTATGAACCTGTGCGAGACCTGGGGCCCGCCCCGTGGTCTCCCGTGGACCTCAGCTCGCGCACTGCACCTTGTCCGCGGTGGACGCGTTCCGCGGGGCCGCCGCCGTCGCGGAGTTGAGCTTGACGCCCGCGCCCTTGAAGTCCTTGCCCAGGGTGAGGGTCATGGCCGGCAGCCCCTGGGAGTTGGTGACGCTCTTGCCCGGCTTCAGCGCCGAGCCCGACAGACCCATGATGTCCGCGAGGCGGCGGGCCTGGTCGGCCTGGTCGGGGGCGTACTCCAGGGTCGTCCTCGCCAGCGCCGCCTCCGCGTTGCCGGCGTTCTCGGACTTGGTCACGCCCGCCCGGGTCTGGAGGTAGGCCAGCTGCTGCTGCGCGCTGCCCCCGGCCGCACCGCCGTTGAGGATGCGCACCCGGACGTCGGAGGCGGCGGACTTGGTGCCCTTGAGCCGGGCCGCCACCTCCGCCTTCTCCTTCTTCTCCTGCGCCTTGACCTCGGTGAACGAGACGTCGTTGTTGATCGCGTCAAAGATCGGGGGTGCAAGCGCCTTGTCGACGACCACCGTCGCCTTGACCGTCTCGGCGGGGTTGTCGTTGACCGGGATCGTCATGAAGCTGATGTTCTTCGTCGGCACCTTCTTCAGCTCCAGGGCGATGTCCTTGAGCGTGCCGACCTTGCCGATCGCCTTGTCCACGGTCAGCGCGTTGGTCGCGGCCTCCGCCAGCTTCAGCAGCTTGGTGGGGCTGGTGAGGGTGTCGCCGGAGGTCATCTTGCGCATCAGCGAGCCCAGGAACTGCTGCTGCACCTTGATCCGGTCCAGGTCGCCCTCGTTGCCGAAGGCGTGCCGGGTGCGCACGAAGGCGAGGGCCTTCTCGCCCTCCACCTTGGACTTGCCCGCGGGCAGGACGAGCTTCGACTTCTCGTCGTCGACGGCCTTCTCCACACAGACCTCGACCCCGTCCACCGCGGTGGTCAGGGTCTTCACCGCGTTGAAGTCGGCCATCACGAAGTGGTCGGGCTTGATGCCGGTGGCCGCCTCGACCGTGCGCATCGTGCACCCCGCGTCCCGGCCCTTCTCACCCAGGCTCCGGTTGAAGCGGACGCCGGCCTGTCCGGCGACGACCGTCTCGCTGCCGTCCTCCTGCTTGGTTTGGCAGTCCGGTATGTCGACGATCAGGTCGCGCGGGATGCTCAGCGCGGTCGCGTTCGTCCGGTCCTTGGCGACGTGCAGCAGGATGTTGGTGTCGGCGTGGCCCACGCTGCCCGTGTCGCCGTAGCCCTCGTTGCCCTCACCGGTGCGCTTGTCGGTGCCGATGATGAGGATGTTGAAGGCCTCGTCCTTGCTGAAGTTGCTCGCGGCCGCGTCGCCGACGTCGGTCGTGCCGACGTTGCCTTCCAGGTGCTTGAGGTAGAAGTAGCCCGTCGTGGCACCGGCGACCAGGACGAACGCCATGGTGCCGCCGGTCCACAGCACTGCCCGTTTCGCCTTCGACTTCTGCTTGACCGGCCGGCGTCCACGCCGCCCCGGCAGCGGCTCCTCGGGCGGCGCGCCCCGGCGTCTGCGCTGCGGCGGGACGTCCCGGCCGGGGGCCACCGGAGTGGTCGTACGCCCGGCGGGCGCGCCCGTCCTGCCCGGTGCGGGCGCGGAGCGGCGCGGACCGGGAACGGCCGACCGCGGTGCGGAAGGGCCCAGTCGCAGTTCGTATTCGCCGGTGTTCGGATTGAGCACCCACTGGTCTGCGGGGTCGACGTCGTCCGCCCGCCCACGGCCTTGTGTGTCCACGGTTGTCCGAATCCTCCGTCAGGGCCACGCGGCGATCGCTGGATCGCTCACACTATCCGCCCGGTCGGGCCTTGAGCGACGTGAGTTGTTCCTGTGCCGATCCTGCAAGTATGTACGTACGCCCGGACCGCTCCGTTCGGTCCCGGCTGTCCCGTTCGACTACCAGCGGTAGACCCAGTACACGTCCATGCACTTCCCGGTGTCCGAGCCGTTGATGGCGTCCGCGTTGCCCGGCAGATCACCGGCCTTGGCCTCGGACTGCTTCGGATACGCCGTCCCGGTACGCCAGTCGGCGCCCACGACGAGGGTGACCCCGGAGACGTCGGTCGACTTCTTCACCGAACTCATGGGGATTCCCAGGGACTTGGCGATGCGCTGGGCGTCACCCTCCAGGTCGGCGCTCGGGTAGCGCACGACGGTCCGGTCCTCGGAGAGCCCCGCCGTCGCGTCCTTGGACGCCTGCGTGAAACCTTTCCGCACGAGCTCCTCGGCGATCGTGCCGGCGCGTCCGCCGACCGGGCCGAGCGTGGAGGTCGCCGTCGCGTTCTGCACCAGGACCCCGATCTCGTCGTCCGGCGCGGACGGGGCCTTGGTGGCCACGGTGGTCTTCTTCCCGCCCGCGGACGCCTTGCCGTTCTTGTCGAGGGCCACGTCGTCGCGGAGCATCTCCCACAACTTGTCCGCGTTCGCGCCGTCGGGTATCACGTGTTCCTTGTTCTCCCGGTCCTGCACGTTCGGCATCGTCACCGAGGTGATGCGGTCCGCCGGCACCGACTTGAGCTGCATGCCCAGGTCGTAGAGGTCCTTGACCGAGCCGATCTCCTCGGACACCTTGAGGGACTTCGTGGCCGCCTCGGCGAGGCCCATCAGCCGCGGGGTGTCGGTGAAGACGTTCTGCCCCTTCAGCGTGCGGATCATCGAGTTCAGGTACATGTGCTGGGCCCTGGCCCGCATCAGGTCGCTGCCCCAGGCGTGCCGGGTGCGCAGCCACTGCAGGGCCTCCTTGCCCTGGACCTTGTGCGTGCCCTTCCTCATCTTCAGCCCGGAGCCGCCGGGCACCGCGGCCGTCGGGCGGTCCCACACGTTCTGCTGCACACAGACGGAGACGCCCCCGATGGCGTCCGCCATCCGCACCACGCCCGAGAAGTCGATCGTCATCCAGTGGTCGATGTAGACGCCGGTGAGGTTCTGCCAGGTGGCGAGCGTGCAGCCGGCGCCGCCGCGGGCCAGGGACAGATTGATGATGTCGGTGGTCGCCGGGTACGTCTTCCCGGTGTCCGGGTCCGTGCACTTGGGGATGTCGACCCGGGTGTCGCGCGGAATGCTCACCATCGCGGCGCTCTTGCGGTCCGCGGAGAGGTGGATGAGCATCTGCACGTCGCCCAGCGGCGGGTTGCCGCGGTTGTCCCTGCTGCCGCCGAGCTTCACGTTCTCGTCGGAGTTACGGCTGTCCGAGCCGATCAGCAGGATGTTGAGCGGCGTCTGCCCGGCCGCGTTGGCCTCGGACTTCCGCGCCTTGGAGTCGCCGCTGCTGCGCTCGCCCTTGCGGATGTTGCCGTTGAGGTGCTGGTAGTAGAGGTATCCGGCGCCGGCCGTGCCGAGTATCAGCACGGCGAGCGTGGTCGCCCCCCATCTCAGCGCCCGGTGCCTGCGCTTGCCGCGCCGCCGCCCGTGCCGCCCGCCACCGTCCCCCCTGCCCCCGCTGTCGCCGCCCCCGTCGGCCTTCCGCGGACCTGGAGCGGGCCGGGAAACCGGCCGCATCCCCTCCTCGTGCACACCGCTGTGCGTCATCCCCTGTCTCCCCACCCTCACGCCGAACACGAACGAAAAAGACCTGCCGTACGTCTTCTTAGACGCACGGCAGGCCTCTGAGGTCACCGCGGAACCGGCGGACAACCTCTCACCTGTGCTGCGACACCTGCCTCACTTGGCGCACTCGACCTTGTCGGCCGTGGACTGCTGCACTCCCTCGGGGGCCTTGGTCGCCGTGGTGAAGGAGACTCCGGCGCCCTTGAAGTCCTTGCCCAGGGTCAGCGTCATCGTGGGCAGGCCCTGGGAGTTGGTGACGCTCTTGCCGGGCTTCAGCGCGGAACCCGACAGGCCCATGACGGCCGCCAGCCTGCGGGCCTGGTCGGCCTGGTCGGGGGCGTACTCCAGCGTGGTCCTGCTCAGCGCCACGCCCGCGTTGCCCGCGTTCTCCGACTTCAGGACGCCCTCCTCGTTCTGGAGGTACTCCAGCTCGGCCTGTGCGCTGCCCGCCGCCGCACCGCCGTTGAGGATGCGCACCCGCACCTCGGACGCGGCGGACTTGGTGCCCTTCAGACGGGCCGCCGCCTCCGCCGCCTCGGCGCTCTTGGAGGCGCTCGCCTTCTTCTTGACCTCGGTGAACGACACGTCGTTCTTGATCATGTCGAAGACCGTGGGAGCCGTCGCGTCGTTGAGGACGACCGTCGCCTTCACCTTCTCCGCCGGGTTGTCGACGACCGGCACGGTGGTGAACGTCAGGTTCTTCACGTTCAGTTTGCCCAGCTCCAGGCCGAGGTCCTTCAGCTTGCCGATGCTGTCGAGCTGCGAGTCGACGGTCAGCGCCTTGGTGCCCGCCTCGGCCAGCTTCAGCATCTTCGCCGGGTTGGTGAGCGTGTCGTTCGACTTCAGCTTGCGCATCAGCGCGCTCAGGAACTGCTGTTGCAGCCCGATCCGGCTCAGGTCGCCGCCGAAGCCGACCGAGTGCCGGGTGCGCACGAACGCGAGGGCGTCCTCACCCGAGATGGTGTGCGTGCCCTTGGACAGCTTGAGTTTGGAGTCCTTGTCGTCGATGTCCTTGGCCAGGCAGATCTCGACGCCGCCGACCGCCGTGGTCAGCGTCTTGACCGCGTTGAAGTCGGCCACCATGAAGTTGTCGGCCTGGATGCCGGTGAGCTCGGTCACGGTCCGCACCGTGCAGCTGGGGGTGCGTTCGTCCTGGCCGAGGCTGGTGTTGAAGCGGACGCCGTCCGTGCCCGGGATGACCTTGGTGGTGCCGTCCGGCTGCGTGGTCGGGCAGTCGGGGATGTCGACGATCAGGTCGCGCGGGATGCTGAGCGCGGTCGCGTTCGTCCGGTCCTTGGAGACGTGCAGCAGGATCGTGGTGTCCGCGTGCCCGACGCTGTCCTTGTCGCCGTAGCTCTCGTTGCCCGCGCCGGTGCGCTTGTCGGTGCCGATCAGCAGGATGTTGATCGCCTTGTCGGTCTGGAAGCCACCGGTGCTCGCGCCGTCGTCGGAGACGGAGGTGATGTTGCCGTTGAGGTGGCGGATGTAGAGGTACCCGCCGCCCGCGGCCGCGACCAGCACGAAGGCCATGGTGCCGCCGGTCCACAGCAGCGCCTTCTTCGCCGTCGACTTCTTCTTGACGGGCCGGCGTCCGCGCCGCCCCGGCAGCGGCTCCTCGGGCGGCGCGCCCCGGCGCCTGCGCGGCGGCGGGACGCCCCGGCCGGGGGCCACCGGAGTGGCCGTACGACCGGCGGGCGCGCCCGACCTGCTCGGGGAGGGCGCGGATCTACGGGGACCGGGAACACCCGACTGCGGTGCGGAAGGGGTCAGTCGCAGTTCGTATTCACCGGTGTGCGGGTTGAGTACCCACTGGTCGGCGGGGTCGATGTCGCCCGCCCGCCCACGGCCTTGTGCGTCCACGGTTGCTGAATCCTCCGTCGGCCGGATGCACCGGATCGCTCACACTAGCCGTCCGATTCGCCGACAGGTTACGGCGGTGACGAATTGCACGTGCCTACAACCGGGCAATCCGCCCATTTGCTCGGACACTGCTCGTCACCTTGAGAAACGCTTTACCCGCAGGTGTCCTCGGCGGCCGTGTTGCCACGGAAGGTGGGAGCCCCGCCGCCGTTCTCGGATTCTCCATGAGGTTCTTCATCATGAGAATGTTCTGAAACCTTCGGGGCTTTCTCCGTCACCTTCACCGGCGCATCCTTGCGCAACCGTTCGAAAAGCCGCCGGGCCTCGGGTTCGACGAGTTGATCACGATTGGCGTCGTAGACGTACGACTCCCGCGGCACGGTAAGGAATTGCACACGCTCCGTGGGGATGTGCCTGAGTCCGCGCACGAGTTCGTACAGCCCGCGCAGACTCGCCAGACCGGGATCGGTGGTGAGCGAGGAAGTCGCCGCGTCCAGCACCGGATAGAGCTTCACCGGATTCAGCAGTACGTCATTGCTCTGCACCTTGTGGACGAGTGCCCCGAGAAAGCGCTGCTGGCGTTCCATCCGGTCGGTGTCGCTGCCGTCGCCGAGGGACTTGCGGGCCCGCACATAGCCGAGCGCCTCCTCGCCGTTCAGCGTCACCCGCCCCGCCGGAAGTCGCAGCTTGGCGGCCTTGTCGTCGATCGGTTCGGCGAGGCAGACCGCCACCCCGTCGACGGCGTCCACCATGTCCTTGAACCCATGGAAGTCGACGACCACGTGATGATCCACGCGAATGTTCGTGAGTTTCTCGACGGTCCGGATCGTGCAGGCCGAACCGCCCTTCTGGAAGGCGTGGTTGAACATCGCGAACATGGGCGCGCTGCGTGTTCCGTCCGGTTCCAGACAGGCCGGCACGTCCACCATCAGGTCCCGCGGCAGCGACACGGCGGTCGCGGCACGCCGCCCGGCGGCCAGGTGCAACAGGATCGTGGTGTCCGACCGCTCCGTCCCGGAATCCCGTCCGTACCGCGCGTTCCCGTCGCCCGACCGGGAGTCGGACCCGATCAGCAGGATGTTCTGCGCGCCCTTGACCAGTGAGGTCGGCCGGTCCTTCTCGTACCGGGCGAGTTCCGCGGCGGCGGCGTCGTCCGCGGTGATGTTCCCGTCCAGCTTGGCGTAGACGGCCCCTCCGGCACCCGCGGCGGCGAGGACGACGATGCCGACACCGAGCCCGGCACCGCC
Source organism: Streptomyces sp. NPDC005402 (assembly GCF_040606575.1). NCBI lineage: Bacteria > Bacillati > Actinomycetota > Actinomycetes > Kitasatosporales > Streptomycetaceae > Streptomyces > Streptomyces sp. NPDC005402. The sequence goes on along the minus strand of NZ_JBEXFB010000007.1, from coordinate 30,457 downwards.
CAGCCGGCGCCGCCGACGCCGCCGTATGAGCCCTTCGCCGTGGGCCGACGCCCCGAGGCCGGGCCCGAGGGCGCGAGCACTGTCGGTCACGAGTCGGCCCACCCCTCATGGCGTAGGGATCTGTTCCTACGATCATGAGGTGCACCGGGTGCGAGGGCGGCCTCGTACTGACCCGTCCGGGTGACTGTCCCCGCCTGGGCGCGGGGAACCGCACGACGAGCCGCAGCGGAGCGGCACCCGCCAACCGGACCGGACCAGCCCTTCTCAGCGGCGCACAGCAGTCACTCGCTCACTCTCGATCCGCTGGGTCAGCGTGTCCTCGCCCAACCGCTCCAGATGCCGGCACAGCACCACGGACCCCCCGTTGGCCAGCGGCCCGTACAGCCCGGCGCACACCCCGTCCCAGGTGTCGTACGACAACCCCGACAGCACGCGATCCGCCGTTCCCTCGGCCCGCGCCCGCTCCACGACCTCCGCCGCGCTGAACTCCCGCCCGGCGACGACCAGCGCGGGCTCCTCGGGGTCCACCGGAGAGAACGGAACGAACCGGTCGCCCTGGCTCGGCACCTCCACGGCGTAGTCCACGAACCCGGCCGGCGTCTGGGGGAAGCGCCCGCCGAGGGGCCGCAGGGCCAGCGCGACCCGCTCCCCGGAACACGCCCGTGCCGCCTCCAGCGTGTCCGGTCCGCTCACGACCACGTCGGCCGCGGCCGGATCCCCGCCGACATCCGCGACCACTCCCACCGACGCACACGCCAGCAACCACACCGCCGTCTGCCAGTGCGCGGGCAGCAACAGCGTCACCCGGTCACCGGGCGCTGCGGCGAGGTCGCCCTGGAGGAGGTTCGCGGTCTTGGCCACCCAATTGGCGAAGGTGGCCACGGACAATTCGACACGTTCGCCCGTGGCGTCGTCGTAGAAGGTCACCAGGGGGCGGCCGGGATCCGCGGCGAGCGCGGAACGCAGCAGGTCGGCAGGGGTGCGATCGGTGGCGTTCACCCGTGAAAGCGTACGCGGGCGGGCGGCCGGGCACCTCCGCGCGGGGCCACCGGTTCGGCGCAACGGCACCCGACGGTCCGTCAGCTCCCCGATGGACAGATTTATATGACTATGTCCAGGATCGGGAGCATGCGTGGACTTCTTGCTTCCTCGGTCGGCGTCACCTGCGCGGCCGCCCTCGCCCTTCCCCTCACCTCGCCCGCGGTCGCGGCGAGACCGGCGTCCCCAGCTGCCGTGAGACCGGCGCCGGGCGCGGAAGCCCCCGGGGGCACCCAGTCGCTGCCCCTCGCGCCCCTGGCCTCCCGCGACCGCACCCTCGCCCCGGTCGCCGAACAGGGCCTGCCCCGCCGGGACGTACGGCACTTCTCCCTCGTGGGCGTGATCTGGGACGACCCGGACACCGTGCTGCACGGCCGCGTCCAGGTCCGCACCCGCGCGGCCGGCACCGACACCTGGTCGGGCTGGCAGGACCTGGAGACCCACAACGACGACGCGGCCGACCCCGGCACGGCCGAGCGCGCCTCCGGCCGCGTCCACGGCGCCACGGCACCGCTGTGGGTGGGCGACTCCGACGGAGTGGAGGTACGGGTCCGCGCCGAGGCGGACCGCAGGACCGAGGACACGGCCCGCGGCTCCCGTACGGCGACGACGACCGCCCCGCTTCCGGTCGGCCTGCGTCTGGAACTGGTGGACCCGGGGGAGAGCGCACCGGAGCCCGCCCGGCAGAAGAGCGCGGCGGGCGCGCCCCGGCGCGCCGCCGAGCCCCGCTCCGCACCCACCGACGAACCCGCCGAGGCCCTCGCCGGGATGGACGCTGCCGCCGCCAACGCCGATCTCGCCGACCTCGACGGCACCGAGATCCCGGCGCTGGACCGGCAGCAGACCGTAGAGGAGCTGTTCGCCCTGCGCGCGGGGGAGTTGACGGATCGGCAGCGTGCGAAGCCGTACATCGGGCCGCGCCCGCGCATCGTCACCCGGCGCGGCTGGGGCGCCGACGAGGGGCTGCGCGAGCGGGGCTTCGTCTACACGAAGAAGGTCAAGGCGGCCTTCGTGCACCACACGGCGTCCGGCAACGGGTACCGCTGTGCGCAGGCGCCCTCGCTCATTCGCGGTATCTACCGCTACCACGTCAAGAGCATGGGCTGGCGGGACATCGGCTACAACTTCCTCGTCGACAAGTGCGGAAACATCTACGAGGGCCGGGCGGGCGGGGTGGCGAAGCCGGTCCTCGGCGCGCACACCCTCGGGTTCAACTCCAAAAGCATGGGGGTCGCCGTCCTCGGCAGCTACGGCTCCAAGAAGCCGCCGGCCGCCGTGACGAAGGCCGTCGCACGGCTCGCCGCGTGGAAGCTCGGTCTCTACGGCGCCAACCCCAAGGGCAAGACGTATCTGAAGTCGGGCGGTGGCAACCGCTATCCGAAGGGTAGGAAGGTACGACTGAACGTGATCTCCGGCCACCGGGACGGCTTCGCCACGGCGTGCCCCGGATGGCAGCTCTACCGCAAACTCGGATCCACCCGCACGACAGCCGCCCGTCTCCAGGGTCGTTGACGGTCGCTGGGGGCCGGGGGGATCGCCGAGGCGAGTACCGAGGCGAGTACCGAGGCGAGTACCGAGGAGAGTTCGTACCACCCGTTTCACCGCCGTCGGGGGGCAGGCGCGAATGCCGCACGGCCGCCGAAGGTGCCGTACAACGGCTGCATACACTTGCCGGTCGAAAGACAGTTCGGGCCGGTCCCGGCAGGAAGCGGAGACGACAGGTGACAGAAGCGATCCTCCTGGTCGGCGGCAAGGGCACGAGGCTGCGACCCCTCACGGTCCACACCCCCAAGCCCATGGTCCGTGCGGCCGGCGTCCCCTTCCTCACCCATCAGCTGGCCAGAGCGAGAGCGGCGGGCGTCGACCACATAGTCCTCGCGACGAGCTACCTCGCGGAGGTCTTCGAACCGCACTTCGGCGACGGCTCGTCCCTCGGGCTCCACCTCGAGTACGTCACCGAGGAGGAGCCCCTCGGCACGGGCGGCGCGATCCGCAACGTGGCCGCCCGTCTGCACTCCGCCCCCGACGACCCGGTCCTGATCTTCAACGGTGACATCCTGACGGGCCTGGACATCAGGGCGTTGGTGCGCACGCACGAGACGACGGGCGCCGACGTCTCCCTCCACCTCACGAAGGTGACGGACCCCCGGGCCTATGGACTGGTCCCCACCGACGAGACGGGCCGGGTCCTCGCCTTCCTGGAGAAACCCCAGACCCCCGAGGAGATCGTCACCGACCAGATCAACGCGGGGGCGTACGTCTTCCGCCGCTCGGTCATCGACACGATCCCGCAGGGCCGCCCGGTCTCGGTCGAACGCGAGACCTTCCCCGAACTCCTGGCGGCCGGAGCCCACCTCCAGGGCATGGTGGACTCGACGTACTGGCTCGACCTCGGCACCCCCGCCGCCTTCGTCCGCGGCTCGGCGGACCTGGTCCTGGGCCGCGCCCCCTCCCCGGCGGTCCCCGGCCGCTGCGGCGACCGCCTGGTCCTCCCCACGGCACGGGTCGCCCCCGACGCGAAGCTGACGGACGGCACGGTGGTCGGCGAGGGCGCGTACGTCGCGGAGGGCGCACGGGTCTCCGGCTCGACGATCCTCCCGGGCGCGGTCATCGAACCGGGCGCCGTCATCACCGACTCCCTGATAGGCACCCGGGCCCGAGTGGGCGAACGCTCGGTCCTCACCGGCACGGTCATCGGCGACGGCGCGGTCATCGGCGCCGACAACGAACTGCTGGACGGCACGAGAATCTGGTGCGACGCCAGGATCCCGGCGGGAGCGGTCCGCTTCTCTTCCGACCAGTGAAGTAAATCCAGCCCCTCCGGCATATCCAGCCCCTCCGGCACATCCAGCCCCTCCGGCGTTTGAGGAGCGGGGGTCCGGGGGCGGAGCCCCTGGGAGCGGGGTCGAAGGGGCGGCAGCCCCTGGAGGACGGGACGGGTAGGGGCGGCGGGGGCGAAAAATCCCCCCGGCACCCCACCCGGTCACAACCGCCCGATGTCCCCCCGGGTCATCTTCGGCGCCCGCCTGGGAGGCGTACGCCCACTCAACAAGATCAACCGAGCCGCCCTATGCCGCTGCCCCGCATACGGCTCCAGCAGCGACAACATCGCCGCGTCATCCGCATCCCGATCTCCCGCGAGCGCGAACCCCACGATCCCCGGCAGATGCAGATCCCCCACGGTCACCGCATCCGCCGCCCCATGACTGCGCTGCACCACCTCCGCGGAGGTCCACGGCCCCACTCCCGGCACCACCTCCAGCCGCGCCTGCGCAGCGGAAGGAGACATCCCCACCGCCTCCTCCAACCGCGCGGCCACCCGCACACAGCGCAGAATCGTCGAGGCCCGCTTGTTGTCCACCCCGGCCCGGTGCCACTCCCATGACGGGATCAACGCCCACGTCCGCGGCGCCGGCATCACCCACAACCGCCCACCCGCCGCGGGCCCCGGCGCCGGCTCCCCGAACTTCCGCACCAGCAGCCGCCACGCCCGATACGCCTCGTCGGTCGTGACCTTCTGCTCCAGCACGGAAGGGATCAACGACTCCAGCACCAGCCCGGTCCGCGTCAGCCGCAACCCCGGCCGCCGATGCCAGGAATGCGCCACGACCCGATGCCGGGGCACGAAGGCGGAGGGATCGTCCGCGGCCCCGAGCATCTCCGGCAACCGCGAGAGCAGCCACTCACCCCCCGGCCCCCACGCCTCGCCGCGCACCTCACCGCCGTACACGCACACCCGCAGGGTTCCGGGCCCGACCGGCGTGAGACTGGCCCGCCACACGGACCCGTCCGGAAGAGCCCGGAAGGTGGGATCCGCGGGCCCCCGCCGAAGCGCGCCGAGCACCAGCCCGAGATCGACGGGCCACCCCGGCGTCCACTTCCGCACCAGCGGGGCCTCCACCCGCGCCGCCGGCCTCCGCGCGGCGGGCACCACGACCTCCCCACCACGCACGGGCATGGGGGCCCCTCCCACGCCCTTAAGGCTGTGGGGGAGCGTGGGGCGCGGAGTGAAGCGTCCTGCCACGAATGAAGTCCTGAGCTACGAGAGGAACGGGAACACAGCCCTATGAGACTAGGCGCAAGCCGAGGCCCACCACCGCACCTCGACGCATCGGGCGCACCTCACCGCACCTCGATGAAGCTCCCCGCGTCCCGCTCCGGCCGGGGCCGGGGCTCCTCCGCCGGATGCCCCACCGCCACGGCCCCCATCGGATCCCAGTCCTCCGGCAGCCCCAGCACCTCCCGCACCACCTCGCGGCAGAACATCGTGGACGACACCCACGCCGACCCCAGCCGCTCCCCGGCGAGCGCGACGAGGAAGTTCTGCACCCCGGCCCCCGCGGCGACGACGAACATCTCCCGCTCGGCCGCGTCCCGCCGCACATCGCCGTACGTGTGCGACCCGTCCATCACCAGACAGGGCACGACGAGATACGGCGCCTTGCGCAGGACGTCGCCCCGCCGCACCCGCTTGGCTATGGACTCCTCGGACTTCCCGTCCCGCCGCAGATCGGCGATCCAGGCGTCCCGCATGGCGTCCAGCAGCCCGGTCCGCGCGTCCTCGGACTCCAGCAGCACGAACCGCCACGGCGTGGTGTGGTGCGGCGCCGGCGCGGTGACCGCGAGCGCCACCGCCCGCCGCACGGCCCCGGGGTCGACGGGCTCGTCGGTGAAGGCCCGTACGGTACGCCGCTGGGCGACCGCCTCCCGGACCGCCTCCGAGGTCCCCAGCCGGAACATGTCGTCACGCGCGTGACGCACCATGGCCCGCGCCCCCTCCCCGTGCTCCCCGGCCACGACGTGCGCGAGCCCGCGCACCACGGCGACGGGCAGCCCGGCGGCCTTGCCCTTCACGAGATCACCGGCGGCGGCCAGTTCGTCGGCCGTCGCCACGACGGTCGCGCTCAGCGGATTGCCGTACGCGTCCGTCCCGCCCCGCAGATCGTCCAGCACCCGCACCCCGGCGGCGCCGATCGCGACATCGGTGAGCCCGGCGCGCCAGGGCCGCCCGAAGGTGTCGGTGACGACGACCCCGACGTCGACCCCGAGGGCGTCCCGCAGTCCGTCCCGGATCGCCCGCGCGGACGCGTCCGGGTCCTCGGGCAGCAACAGCACCGTCCCGGAAGGGGTGTTGGAGGCATCGACCCCGGCGGCGGCCATCACGAGCCCCTGCCGGTTCTCCACGATCCTGAGCGGCCCGCGCCGCGCCACGACCCGTACGGTCTCGGCGTCGATCGCGGCCTCCCGGTCACCCGCCTCGACGACCCGCCCCTCCGCCTTGGACACGATCTTCGAGGTGACCAGCAGGACGTCCCCGTCGGCCAGCCCCGGCTCGGCGGCGGCGATCATCTTGGCCAGGTCGTCCCCTCGCTGCACCTCGGGAAGACCGGGGACGGCCCAGACCCGGTAGCCCTCGGCAGACATCTCGCTCAAGCTCCGCGCACCTCCTCCGCCAGCTCCAGCGCCTGCCGGGCCATCCGCGCGGTCGCGTCGAGGTCGGTCATCATCAGCGGTACGGCCCGGCAGCGGATGCCGGCCGACTCGATCCGCCCGACCGCGTCGGCGTCCACGGTGTCGACGAGCCAGCCGTCAAGGAGGCCCGAGCCGTAGTGCTCGGCGACCGCCGCGGCCGTGGACTCGACGCCGACCGCCGCGAGGACCTTGTCGGCCATGCCGCGCACGGGCGCGTCCCCGACGATGGGGGACAGGCCCACGACCGGCACCCCGGCCTCGGCGATCGCCTCGCGGATACCCGGCACGGCGAGGATGGTGCCCACGGACACGACGGGGTTGGACGGCGGGAACAGCACGACGTCCGCCTCCGCGATCGCTTCCAGGACCCCCGGCGCCGGCTTGGCCTGCTCCGCGCCCACCGGCACGACCGCGTGGGCCGGCACGGACGCCCGCAGCCGCACCCAGTACTCCTGGAAGTGCACCGCCTTGCGCTCCCCGTCGATCTCGACGGCGACATGCGTCTCGACCCGGTCGTCGGTCATCGGGATCAGCCGTACCCCCGGCTTCCACCGGTCGCACAGCGCCTCGGTCACCGCGCTCAGCGGATACCCGGCACCGATCATCTGCGTCCGCACGATGTGCGTGGCGAAGTCCCGGTCCCCGAGCCCGAACCACTCGGGCCCCACGCCGTACGCCGCGAGCTCCTCCTTGAGGTGGAAGGTCTCGTCGGCCCGCCCCCAGCCCTGCTCCTCGTTGATGCCGCCGCCGAGCGTGTACATCACCGTGTCGAGGTCCGGGCAGACCTTCAGCCCGAAGAGGTGGATGTCGTCCCCGGTGTTGCCGATGACCGTGACGTCCGCGTCCGGCGCGGCCTGCTTCAGACCACGCAGAAAACGGGCACCGCCGATGCCGCCTGCCAGAACCACGATTCGCATGGGAGCCAGTCTTGCAGGCGGGTACGACATCGCGTCACGCGGTCACGACGTCCACCTCGTCGTAGGACTCACGGGCGGTGCAGGCCGTGTGCATGGGCATCTCGGTCAGGCCCGGGTAGTACACGTGCAGGCTCACCGCCGGCTCCAGGGCGTCGTTGACGACCTCGTGCACGTACCCCGGCGCGAACACCCGCTGCGACCCCGCGCCCAGCGCGCGCGTCCCCCGCTCGGTGCGCTCGGTCAGCGCGCCCTCCAGGACGGTGAGGACTCCGGAGGAGCGGCCGTGGTCGTGCAACCCGCTGCCCTGGCCGGGGACCCAGGACAGCAGCCACACCTCGTAGCCGGGTCCGGTGCGCAGCCGGTGGTACCAGCGGCTCGTCGCGTCGTACTGGACGAGGTCCGCCCACTGCGAGCGGTCGGCGGCGATGGAGCGGGCCAGTCCGACGAAGTCGGCGACGGTGGCCGGGTGCTCGCGGGGGGCCTGGAGGAGGTGCGGGACCTCTAGGAGGTCGCCGGCGATCTGGAGGTCGTTGTCGCTGTTCATGGGGTGCGGGGGTCCTCGGCGAAGAGTGGGGGCTGGCTGGGTGTCGCGTACCGTCCGCCCGGATCACGGGAGGACAGGAATGCCCGGGTGAGGGCGGGGCACTAGCAGCCGAGTCACGGTGGACTCAGGAGCAGCCGGAGCGCGTTGGGCTCAACAGCTGGAACAGCAACAACAGCTACAGCGAGCGCGGGCAGCACCGTGGGACCCGGCCGTGCGGGTCGAGGTGAGTGCCAAGTTCGCGAGCATGCCCCAAGGACAGCGGCTCACACCTTCACTGTCAACTCGACACCCTGAAAGTGGGACATGTTTCACCTCATCCGGTCCATCTCCAAGATGAAAGGTTTGTTCAGGCGCCCACCGGGACACATGGCGCACAACCGGGCGCACGGGCCGTGAGTTCACCGCGACTTCCACGCGTGCGTACGGAACGAGTTCGAACGGATGGGCGTCCTTCCCCGTACAGGCCGAATGGTCTGGCGAGGCTCGGTAACCCTCTCGGGTCTCGTCTGCTTGTCAAGGTTTATGCCGATTTGAACACTTTCAGCAAGGCCTTGGTTCCGCAGAGTGAATAAGGGGCCCAATAGCAGATCTCGGCTTGACTCGCCCGGAGCAGCACACTTGTAATTTCACTCGTGTCGTTCAGCCGAAATCGCTGACGGCCGTCACACGGGGACGCGAAGACAGACGAGGGGCGCACATGACCGAGCTGGTGCAGCAACTGCTGGTCGACGACGCGGACGAGGAACTCGGCTGGCAGGAGCGCGCGCTGTGCGCCCAGACCGACCCCGAGTCCTTCTTTCCCGAGAAGGGCGGCTCCACCCGCGAGGCCAAGAAGGTCTGCCTCTCCTGCGAGGTCCGCTCCGAGTGCCTCGAATACGCCCTCGCCAACGACGAGCGCTTCGGCATCTGGGGCGGCCTGTCCGAACGCGAACGCCGCAGGCTGAAGAAGGCCGCCGTCTGACGCGAGGCACGCTTCACCGCACTTCTCGTACCCAACCGAACGGCCCGTCGCACCTGGGTCATCCACAGGCGGCGGGCCGCCGTCCTGCCCAGCCGATAGTGTGGGCGCTCGTCCGAGACGCCTCGCCGGCCCCTTGAGGGCACAGGCGTCCACCGCAGTCCACCGAACCGGGGCCCGTACCTCGATGTCCGTGCACAGCCACACGGCAGCCCAAGACCGCGCTGCCACTCCTGAGTTCCCGCGTCATGTGGTGACCGCGGTGCTCGTCTCCCACGACGGCGCCCGCTGGCTGCCCGACGCGCTCGCCGGGCTGCTCGGCCAGGAGCGCCCCGTGCAGTTCGCCGTGGGCGCCGACACCGGCAGCGCGGACGACTCCGCGCAGCTGGTCACCGACGCCCTCGGCGCCGACCGGGTCCTGCACCTCGCCCGGCGCACCGGCTTCGGCCAGGCTGTCGAGGAGGCCGCCCGCACGGCCCCCGTCCTGACCCCGGACGAGCTGCCGTACCTGAAGCGGCCCAGCGGCTGGGACCCGGTCACGCGCACGTGGCGCGACGACGCCTACGACCTGCCGGAGCTGCCGCACGGCGAGCCGGTCCAGTGGCTGTGGCTGCTGCACGACGACTGCGCCCCCGAACCCGACGCCCTGGCCCAGCTGCTGCGCGTCGTGGAGAACGAACTGGAGCTCGGCCGCGACGACGTCGCCGTCGTCGGCCCCAAGCTCCGCGGCTGGTACGACAAGCGGCAGCTCCTGGAGGTCGGCGTCTCCATCGCCAACTCCGGCCGCCGCTGGACGGGCCTCGACCGCCGCGAACAGGACCAGGGCCAGCACGACCACGTCCGGTCCGTGCTCTCGGTGTCCACCGCCGGCATGCTGATCCGCCGCGACCTCTTCGAGCAGCTCGGCGGCTTCGACCGCCACCTGCCCCTCATGCGCGACGACGTCGACCTGTGCTGGCGCGCCCAGGCCGCCGGTCACCGCGTCCTCATCGCCCCCGAGGCCGTCGTACGCCATGCCGAGGCGGCCTCCCGGGAGCGCCGTACCGTCGACTGCGCGGGCCGCACCACCGCCTCCCCGCACAAGGTCGACAAGGCCGGCGCCGCCTACACCCTGCTCGTCAACGCACGTACGGCCGCGCTGCCCTGGGTGCTGGTGCGCCTGGTCCTGGGCACCCTGCTGCGGACCGTCGCCTACCTGGTCGGCAAGGTCCCCGGACAGGCCCTCGACGAGATCCGCGGCCTCCTCGGCACCCTGCTGCGGCCCGAGCGGATCCTCGCCGGGCGGAGCAAGCGCGGCACGCCCGTCGTCGACAAGGCCGAGTTCAGGCAGCTGTTCCCGCCGCCCGGCGCGACCGTGCGGGCCACCGTGGAGCAGGTCGCGGGCAACCTCTTCGGCAACTCGGACGCCGAGACCTCCACGGCGGGACGCCATGGCGGCGGCATCGAGTCCGGGCCCGGCGGCGACGACGCGGACTTCCTGGAGATCGAGCAGTTCGCCCGCCTCAAGCGCATCGCCCGCAAGCCGGGACCGGTGCTCTTCCTGGCGCTGCTGCTGGTCGCCCTGGTCGCCTGCCGCAACCTCCTGGGCGGCGGCGCGCTCGCGGGCGGCGCCCTGCTGCCCGCCCCGGCCGACGCGAGCGAGCTGTGGTCGCGCTACGCGGACGCGTGGCACGCGGTGGGTGCCGGCGGCACCCCGTCCGCGCCGCCCTACCTGGCGCTCATCGCCGCGCTGTCCTCCGTGCTGTTCGGCTCGACCGGTCTCGCCCTGACGGTCCTGCTGGTCTGCTCGGTGCCGCTGGCCGGCGTCACGGCGTACTTCGCCTCCCGCCCGCTCGTCGAGTCCCGCCTCCTGCGCGCCTGGGCGGCCGTCGTCTACGCCTTCCTGCCCGCCGCCACCGGCGCCCTCGCCGGCGGTCGCGTCGGCACCGCCGTCCTCGCCGTCCTGCTGCCGCTCCTCGCGCGCGCGGGCGTCGCGGCCGGCGGACTGACGAACAGCACGGGTGCGCGGGGCAGTTGGCGCGCCACCTGGGCGTTCGCCCTCCTGCTCACGATCACCACCGCGTTCACGCCGATCATCTGGCCGATCACGCTGCTCCTCGGCATCGGCCTGCTGGCAGTGCGCCGCACCGACATCACCGCCTACGGCCTGCGCTTCCTGGCCCAGTTCGGCACTCCTCTGCTGGTCCTCGCGCCCTGGTCGCTGACGCTGCTCCCGTTCGGCTTCTTCGAGCAGGCGGGGCTGGAGTACGGCTCCTCGACCGCCTCCGCCCTCGACCTGCTCGGCGCGAGCCCCGGCGGACCCGGCACCGTCGACGGGCTGATGCTCATCGGAGTGGTGCTGGCCGCGCTGGCCGCCCTGCTGCGCGCCGAGCGGCAGTTCGGCGTCTGGACGGCCTGGGCGGTGGCCCTGGTCGGCCTCGTCTTCGCGGTCCTGTCCAACGACTCGACCTGGGCGGGCCCCGCCACCCTCGTCTACGGCCTCGCCCTGCTCGCCGCCGCCCTGCTCGGCGCCGACGGGGCACGCGCACGCGTGGCCGAGCAGAGCTTCGGCTGGCGCCAGCCGGTCGCCGCACTGATCGCCTTCGCCTGCGCCGCGGGCCCGCTGCTCGTCGCCGCCGGCTGGATGATCGGCGGCGCCGACGGACCGCTGGAGCGACGCGACCCCGTGCAGGTGCCCGCGTTCGTCGCCGAGGAGAGCGGCACCCGCGACCAGGCCCGCACCCTCGTCCTCGACAGCGACTCCGCCGCCCACGTCGGCTACATGCTGGTGCGCGGCTCCGGCGCCCGCCTAGGCGACGCCGAACTCGCCGCGGCCGACGGTGAGAACGACAAGCTCGACAAGGTCGTCGCCAACCTCGTCGCCGGCTCCGGCGCCGACCAGGCGAACCAGCTCGGCGGTTTCGCCGTGCGGTACGTCCTCGTGCACAAGGGCGCGCCCCGCCAGGTCACACGCGTGCTGGACGCCACCCCCGGCCTGACCCGGCTCAGCCAGCAGGACGGCAGCGGACTGTGGCGGGTCGACCAGGAGGTCGCGCGCGCGACGATCGTCGCCAAGTCCGGCTCCGGCACCGCGACACCCGTCGCCGCGGGCCCTGTCGACATCCGCACCACGATCCCCTCCGGTGCCGACGGCCGGATCCTGCGCCTCGCCGACACCGCCGACGAGGGCTGGACCGCCACCCTGGACGGCAAGCCGCTCACCCCCACCACCGTCGACGGCTGGGCCCAGGGCTTCGAACTGCCCGCCTCCGGCGGCAAGCTGGACGTCACCTTCGACGACCCCTTCACCCACACCCTCTGGCTGTGGATCCAGGGCTTCCTGGCCGTCGTCCTCGTGGTGATGGCCCTGCCCGGCCGCCGCCGCGACGTCGACGACGACCTCCCCGAGGAGCAGGTCGTACCGGCCCAGCCCGTGGCGGGCGAGGGCCGCCGCGCCCGCCGGCTGCGCGCCCAGGCCGAGGCCGAGGAGGGCGCCGGGTCCGAGGACTTCCCCGCGCCTCCGCAGGAGGCCCCCGCCGCGGTCCCGCAGCAGCAGCCCTACGGCGACTGGGACGCCCCGAGCTACGCGAACGCCGAGTACGGCACCTACGCCGGCGACCAGTACCAGGGCACCGCCCAGCAGTACCCGGCAGGCGACTACGACCAGCAGCCGTACCAGGCGGACCCCTATCAGGGCGGCCAGTACGACCCGTACGCCTACGGCGGGCAGCACCAGCAGACGTCGTACGACCAGACGTACGGCGGCCAGTACGAGCAGCAGTACGACCAGGGCTACGACCCCGCGTACGACCCGGCGCAGCAGGACCCGGGTGCCACCGGCAGTGAGCGCCCCGACGGGAGTCAGCAGTGAACCGCACCACCGTGTCCCTCATCGCCGGCACCGCCGCGCTCGCCGCCGTCACCGGGTTCGCCACGCTCAGCTCACCGCAGGCCACCGGCACCGCCAGGACGGCCGCCGAACTGCCCGTGGAGCGCACCAGTCTGCTGTGCCCCTCGCCGAGCACCTCCGACATAGCGGAGACGTCGTACACGTCCTACACGCCTGTCACCAAGGACGCGGGCAACGGGGGCAAGGCCGAACTCCGGGCGGCCGACGAGGAGTCGGACGGCAAGAGCAAGAGCAAGAGCAAGAGCAAGAGCAAGGGCAAGAAGGCCGGCAAGCCGGTCCTCGAACCCGCGGAGCCCGGCAAGCCCGCCACCGGTGACACCTCCGGAGGTGACGCGCCGGCCCTTGTCGGCACCGCCGAAGGGAAGTTCGCGCCCGGCTGGACCGTCCAGGAGACCACAAAGGTCGCTGCGGGCTCCGGCCGCGGGCTGCAGGGCGTCAACTGCTCCGCTCCCGACACCGAGTTCTGGTTCCCGGGCGTGAGCACGGCCGCCGACCGCACCGACTACGTCCACCTGACCAACCCCGACGACTCCGCCGCCGTCGTCGACATCGAGCTCTACGGCAAGGACGGCGCCCTGGACTCCACGCTGGGGGAGGGCATCACCGTCGCGCCGCACTCCAGCGACCCGATCCTGCTGTCCACCCTCACCGAGGAGAAGCAGGAGAACCTCACCGTCCATGTGAACGTCCGCAGCGGGCGCGTGGGCGCGGCCGTGCAGGCGCTGGACGACAAGCTCGGCGGCGACTGGCTGGCCGCGTCCACGGACCCGTCAGGCAGCCTGGTGCTGCCCGGCATCCCGAAGGACGCCACCGCTGTGCGCCTGGTCGCCTTCGCGCCCGGCGACGCCGACGCCGACCTCAAGGTGCAGCTCGCGTCCCCGTCCGGTCTGATCACCCCCGCCGGGAACGAGACGCTGCATGTGAAGGCGGGCATGACGGCCTCCGCCGACCTCGGTGACGTCACGCGCGGGGAGGCCGGTTCGCTGGTCCTGACCCCCACCGACACCTCCGTACCGGTGGTCGCCGCTCTGCGGGTCGTCCGCGGCAAGGGCGACGACCAGGAGACGGCCTTCATCCCGGCCACGCCTCCGGTCGGCACGCGCGCGACGGTCGCCGACAACAGCGCCAAGGGCACCACGCTCTCCCTGACCGCCCCCACGCGCGGGGCCACCGTCAAGGTCACGGCCTCGGCGGGCAGCGAGGGCGGCGAGGCCGTCTCGAAGACGTTCACCCTCAAGGCGGGCACCACGCAGAACGTGGCGGTACCGACCCCGGTCGGCCTCAAGGGCACGTACGCCCTCACGGTGGAGCACGTCTCAGGAGGGCCCGTCTACGGCGCCCGCACCCTGGCGGCGACGGAGGACGGCGTCCCGGGCTTCACCGTCCAGGTCCTCCCGGACGACCGGGGCATGGTGGCCGTGCCGGAGGCGGACCAGGACCTGTCGGTGCTCCAGAAGTAGCTTGGTGATCCGCGGGTGGTTCAGTCCTCGCCGTACCGCGGATCGACGGTCTCGGGAGTGAGCCCCAGCAGCTCGGCCACCTGCTCCACGACGATCTCGTGCACCAGCGCCGCCCGCTCGTCGCGCCCCTTGGTGCGGATCTCCACCGGACGCCGGTAGACGACCACGCGGGCGGCACGTCCCTCACGCGCGGGAATCGTCCCGCCGAGCGGCACCGCCTCGTCGTTCCAGGACTGCCCGTCCAGGCGGGGCACCTCCAGGACCACGAAATCGATGTCGGCGAGCTGCGGCCAGCGCCGCTCAAGGCGCTCCACGGAGTCCTGCACCAGGTCCGCGAACGCCTCGGCCCGGCTCGCGGCGAGCGGCACCTGCGGCGGGGCGATCGGGCCGCGCATGCCTCGTCCGTGGCGATCACGGCGGCGGGGCCCGGGGCCGGTGGCGCGGGGCGGTACGGGGTTGTCCATCACTGGTGAAGGGTAATCCTCGCCGCACTCCCGCGCCCGGCCCCCACGCGGTACACCGGACGAGGTGCACAACCACGTACGGCCGCCTCGTTCGGCATGTCGGCAGTTGACCATTCCAGCCAAGGTTGGGCTCGATTCCGTATCTCTCCGAGACCGTCGATATCGAGGCAACTGACCTGGTTTGTACGGAGTGATGACCGGGTTCAGGCCTGTTCGGCCCCTCGAAAACGGGTGTCCGCGCAGGTCGTGGCGGTGTGGTCGGAGTGGCGTGTGGGGCGTTTCACAGCACGACACGGTGGGGTGACCTGGGGGAGAGTCGTCGCGGCCCGCTCAAGAGTGCGGTACCGTCCAACGTCGTGAGCCCTGTACGTCGCTGTTCGCGCACCGCTTGCGGCCGTCCCGCCGTCGCGACGCTGACGTACGTCTACGCCGACTCGACCGCGGTCCTCGGCCCGCTCGCCACCTACGCCGAACCCCACTGCTACGACCTGTGCGCCGAGCACTCCGAGCGCCTCACCGCCCCGCGCGGCTGGGAGGTCGTCCGACTCCTCGACGCCTCGGCTCCGGCCCGGCCCAGCGGGGACGATCTGGAAGCGCTTGCCAACGCCGTGCGCGAGGCGGCCCGTCCGCAGGAGCGTGCCGCCGAGGCCGGCGGGGCCCGGCGGGCCGACCCGATGGAGGTCGCGCGCCGAGGCCATCTCCGGGTTCTGCGCTCTCCCGACAACTGACCCCTCCTTTGTGCGCGTTCGGCGCGCGTCCCGCTGTGTGACGCACGCCCATTGACGGGCCCTTGGCGCGGACACGACCATTCCGTAGGTCGTAGGGAGACATCGCTTTCCACATGACGGAATCGGGGAGGCGCCCGTGTACGTCCAGGAACTCGAACCCGTCGCCGACTCGCTCGGACTGTCCGCCCTCGTCGCGGCCCTGCCCCTGGTGATCGTTCTCGTCCTGCTCGGCGGCGTCCGCACGAAGGCGCACCTGGCGGGCCTCACCGGCCTTCTGGCGGCCGCTCTGGTCGCCTGCCTCGCCTACGGCATGCCGCTGGGCCAGACCGTCTCCAGCGCCGCCCAGGGCGCCGTCTTCGGCCTCTTCCCCATCCTGTGGATCGTCGTCAACGCCCTGTGGGTGTACCGGATGACCGTCCGCACCCGGCACTTCGACATCCTGCGCCGCTCCTTCGGCCGGCTCTCCGACGACCCGCGCATCCAGGCGCTCGTCGTCGCCTTCTGCTTCGGGGCGCTCCTGGAGGCGCTCGCCGGGTTCGGCGCCCCGGTCGCGATCTGCTCGGTCATGCTCGTCGCCCTCGGCTTCGACCCGGTGCGCGCGGCGGTCGTCGCGCTGGTCGCCAACACCGCGCCGGTCGCCTTCGGCGCCATGGGCACGCCGGTCGTGACACTCGCTCAGGTGACCGGGCTGCCGCTGGACGACGTGGCGTCCGTGGTGGGTCGTCAGACGCCTTTGCCGGCCCTCGTGGTGCCCCTGGTGCTGGTCTTCCTGGTCGACGGCGGACGGGGCCTGCGGGAGACCTGGGTGCCCGCGCTGGTCTGCGGGATCGCCTTCGCCGTCGCCCAGTTCGCCGCCTCCAACCACGTCTCCGCGCAACTGGCCGACATCGGCGCCGCCTTGTCCGGCGCGGGCGCCCTGGTCGCCGTACCACGCGCACGCGTACCGGCCGACGAGTCCGTACGCGCGTCCGTGCTGACCGGCGCGCGCGGCGAGGACCTCGACGAGAGCGACCCGCGCGGTGAAGTCCTGCGCGCCTACGCGCCGTACGCGCTGATCGTCGTGATCTTCTCCGTCGCGCAGATCCCGGTCGTCAAGGACTGGCTGGCGAAGGCGACCCGGACGTACGACTGGCCTTTCCTCGACGTCGTGGATCCCGACGGCGATCCCGTCGGCGGCAACGTCTTCACCTGGCCGATCGTGGCCACCGGCGGCACCCTCGTGCTGCTCGCGGGGATCCTCACGGCCCTCGTGCTCGGCGTGCACGCGCGCGTGGCGGTTCCGTGAATGGGCGGCGACCGTCCATGAGTTGAGGTTCGCGTTCCTGACCGTGACGTCCGTGCTGGCGCTCGCGTACGTCATGAACCTCTCCGGACAGGCCGCCACCATCGGCCACTTCGTCGCGGCCGCGGGCGCCGGACTGGCCTTCCTGTCGCCGGTCCTGGGCTGGTTCGGGGTGGCCGTCTCCGGCTCGGACACCTCGGCCAACGCGCTGTTCGGGGCGCTCCAGGTGACCGCGGCACGCGAGTCCGGGTTGTCGCCCGAGCTGCTGGCCGCCGCCAACAGCTCGGGCGGGGTGCTCGGCAAGATGATCTCGCCGCAGAACCTCACCATCGCCTGCGCGGCCGTCGGGCTCGCGGGCCGCGAGGGGGACCTCCTGCGCAAGGTGCTGCCCTGGAGTCTCGGACTGCTGCTGGTGATGTGCCTGATCGTGGTCGGACAGAGCTCGCCGGTACTCGGCTGGATGCTGCCCTGAAGCTCTGACCTCAGATAACGGCTGGGAGTCCACTCGGCTTCCGCCCTACGCGCTGTCAGTGCGTACGGGTAGTTTGTGGTGACCGACAGGACTTTCAGAAGGGTTGGCCGTGGCTGATCTGTCACAGCTCGTGAAGGCGTACGACGTGCGCGGAGTCGTTCCCGACCAGTGGGACGAGACGCTGGCCGAGCTCTTTGGTGCCGCCTTCGTCCAGGTGACCGGGGCGAGCGCCATCGTGACGGGTCACGACATGCGGCCCACGTCCCCGGGCCTGTCGCGGGCCTTCGCACGCGGAGCGGCCGCCCTCGGCGTGGACGTCACCGAGATCGGTCTGTGCTCGACCGACCAGCTGTACTACGCCTCCGGCGCGCTGAACCTGCCCGGCGCGATGTTCACGGCCTCCCACAACCCCGCGCAGTACAACGGCATCAAGATGTGCCGCGCGGGCGCGGCCCCGGTGGGCCAGGACACCGGCCTCGCCGAGATCCGCGCACTGGTCGAGCGGTGGAGCGAGACGGGCGCCCCGGAGCCGGCGGCCTCGACGGGAACGCTCACTCGGCGGGACACGCTGGAGGACTACGCGGCCCACCTGCTCTCCCTCGTCGACCTGACCTCCATCCGCCCTCTGAAGGTCGTCGTCGACGCGGGCAACGGCATGGGCGGCCACACCGTCCCGACCGTCTTCTCCGGACTGCCCCTGGACACCGTCCCGATGTACTTCGAGCTGGACGGCACCTTCCCGAACCACGAGGCCAACCCCCTGGACCCGGCCAACATCGTCGACCTCCAGGAGCGCGTCCGCGAGGAGGAGGCCGACCTCGGCATCGCCTTCGACGGCGACGCCGACCGCTGCTTCGTCGTCGACGAGCACGGCGACCCGGTCTCCCCGTCCGCCGTCACCGCCCTCGTGGCCTCCCGAGAGCTCGCCAGGCACGGCGGCAAGGGCACGGTCATCCACAACCTGATCACCTCCTGGTCGGTCCCGGAGGTCGTCGAGGAGAACGGCGGCACACCGGTACGCACCCGCGTGGGCCACTCCTTCATCAAGGCCGAGATGGCGAGGACCGGCGCGATCTTCGGCGGCGAGCACTCCGCGCACTACTACTTCAAGGACTTCTGGAACGCCGACACGGGCATGCTGGCGGCCCTGCACGTGCTGGCCGCGCTCGGCGGCCAGGACGGCCCGCTGTCGTCCCTGGTGGCCCAGTACGACCGTTACGCCGGCTCCGGCGAGATCAACTCCACGGTCGCCGACCAGGCCGGCCGCCTGGCGGCCATCAGGGCGGCCTACGAGGGGCAGGAGGGCGTCCGGCTCGACGAACTCGACGGCCTCACGATCACCACCTCCGACTGGTGGTTCAACGTCCGCCCCTCCAACACCGAGCCTCTTCTGCGCCTGAACGCCGAGGCGAGGGACGAGGCGACCATGGCGAAGGTGCGGGACGAGATATTGGCGATCATCAGGGCCTGAAACGCCGGTCAGGGCGACCTCAGCCCGTCCGGCGTTCCAGGACGAGGCCCTTCGGGCCGATGGGGGTCCGGGGGCGTAGCCCCCGGGCGGGGTCGAGGGGGCGGGGTCGAAGGGGCGGCAGCCCCTGGGGACGGGACGGGCAGGGGCGGCGGGGGCGAAAACCCAACAGCCCCCCATAGGGGCGGCGGGGGCGAAAACCCAAGGCCCCCACCCGGACCTCGCCCAACCCCCGCACCCAACTCTCCCCGGCGGTACCCTGACCAGGCACATCCGCACATGCAGCCGTACCGCCCCGAAGGGAACCCCCATGCCGCTCGAAGCCGGCCTCCTGGAGATCCTCGCCTGCCCGGCCTGCCACGCCCCCCTCAAGGAGCAGGACACCGAGCTGATCTGCACCGGTCAGGACTGCGGCCTGGCATACCCCGTCCGCGACGGCATCCCCGTCCTCCTCGTCGACGAGGCCCGCCGCCCCGCGTAAGCGCCCCGCCGCCGTAGGCGAGACAGCGCACCAGCTGCCGTAAGCGACAACGACACAGCGACCACCGGTGTCCCGGACCCGCGCGGCCGACGACCCGGCGAAGCGACAATCCGGTGTCCCGGAGACCCGCCGAAGCACATCCGGCGTCCCGGAGACCCGGCGATCGGAGGCTGCCGCCCCATGCTCGACGAATCGCTGCTCGACACCCCCGAGGCCCTCTCGGAGGCCGACCGCCGAGGCCTGCTCCGCGGTGCCGCGGAGGCCGGCGCCCGCGTCCGCACAGCAGCCCGGCACGCCGCCGAGGCCGGGGTGAACGACCTCAAGCCCGACGGCCGCCCACGCGCGGTCCTCATCGCGGGCCCCGGTGCCGCCGCCACCCACGTCGCCGACCTCCTCGGCACGCTCGCCGGCGCCGGCAGCCCCGTCACGCGCCTCGCCCCCACCGGCGTCGCCCCCGCGGCCGGCGCCCTGCGCTGGGAACTCCCCGGCTGGGCGGGCTCGGTCGACCTGCTCCTGATCGCCACCCCGGACGGCACCGAGCCGGGCCTGTCCCTGCTCGCCGACCAGGCCTACCGCCGCGGCTGCACGGTCGTCGCCGTGGCCCCCGGCCAGACCCCGCTCTTCGAGGCGGTCGAGGGCGCCCACGGTCTGTTCGTGCCCATGGCGACCGCCCCGTACGAGGAGCAGGACACACCCCTCACCGCATCCGCCCCCGGCGTCCTGTGGGCCCTGCTGACCCCGCTCCTCGCGGTCCTCGACCGCACCGGCCTGCTCACCGCCCCGCCCGACACCCTCGAGAAGATCGCCGGTCGCCTCGACCACATCGCCGAGCGCTGCGGCCCCGCCATCGCGACCTACAGCAACCCGGCCAAGACCCTCGCCGCCGAACTCGCCGACGCGCTCCCGGTGATCTGGACCGAGGGCACCTCCGCGGGCCCCGCGGGCCGGCGTTTCGCGGCGGCCCTCGCCGAGCTCTCCGGCCGCCCGTCCGTGGTCTCCGAACTGCCCGAGGCCCTCGCCGCGCACAGCACGCTGCTGTCCGGACCGCTGGCCGCCGGCGCCGACCCCGACGACTTCTTCCGCGACCGCGTCGAGGAACCTCCCGCGCTGCACGCACGCGTGGTGCTCCTTCGCGACCGTCCCATCGGCGGTCTCAGCGCCGCCCCGTCCGCCCGCGAGCTGGCCCTGAGCCACGACACGCCGATCAGCGAGCTGGAACCGGAGTCGGGGGGCGAGATCGAGACCCTCGCGGAACTGATCGCCGTCACGGATTTCGCCGCCGTTTACCTGGCGCTCGCCTCGGGGGCCTGACGTTGCCCAGGACGCCCTGAAAGCCGTACGTACAGAAAGAGCCTGATGGACCGCCTCGACAACACCATCCGCCCCTACGCCTGGGGTTCCACCACCGCCATCCCCGAACTCCTCGGCGTCCGGCCGACCGGTGAACCGCAGGCGGAGATGTGGATGGGCGCCCACCCCGGAGCCCCCTCACGCACCGGCCGGGGCACGCTGGTCGAGGTCATCGACGCGGACCCGGCGAAGGAGCTCGGCGCCGACGCGGTCGCCAAGTTCGGCCCCCGGCTGCCCTTCCTGCTCAAGATCCTCGCCGCGGGCGCCCCGCTCTCCCTCCAGGTGCACCCCGACCTCGCCCAGGCGAAAGAGGGCTACGCCGACGAGGAGCGCCGCGGCATCCCCGTGGACGCGGGCCACCGCAACTACAAGGACGCCAACCACAAGCCCGAACTGATCTGCGCGCTCACCGAGTTCGACGGCCTGTGCGGCTTCCGCGAACCCGCGCACGCGGCCGAGCTGCTCGACGCGCTCGGCGTCGACTCACTCAAGCCGTACGTCGACCTCCTGCACGCCCGCCCCGAGGAGGCGGCCCTGCGCGAGGTCCTGACGGCCGTCCTCACCGCCGACCGGGAGGAGATGGCCCACACGGTCACCGAGGCCGCGGCCGCCTGCGCCCGCCTCGGCGGCGACCACGCCCCGTACGCCGACATCGCCCACCACTACCCGGGCGACCCGGGCGTCATCGCCGCGATGCTGCTCAACCACGTCCGGCTCCAGCCCGGCGAGGCCCTGTTCCTCGGCGCCGGCATCCCGCACGCCTACCTGAGCGGCCTCGGCGTCGAGATCATGGCCAACTCCGACAACGTCCT
Organism: Streptomyces sp. NPDC005402; assembly: GCF_040606575.1. Classification (NCBI taxonomy): domain Bacteria; kingdom Bacillati; phylum Actinomycetota; class Actinomycetes; order Kitasatosporales; family Streptomycetaceae; genus Streptomyces; species Streptomyces sp. NPDC005402. Next base: position 9,122 of record NZ_JBEXFB010000007.1, on the reverse strand, counting down.
GCGCTGCGGCCTGACCCCCAAGCACGTCGACGTCCCCGAACTCCTGCGCATCGTCCGCTTCGAGGCCGCCGACCCGGGCGTGCTCCGCCCCGAGGCGTCCCCCGACGGCGAGGAGGTCTACGAGACCCCCATCGACGAGTTCCGACTGTCCCGGTATGTCCTCCCCGAAGGTGCCGCCCCCCACGACCTGACCCGCCCGACCCCCCAGATCCTGCTCTGCACGGCAGGTTCCGTGCGAGTCGGGGAACACGAACTGAGCCCCGGCCAGTCGGTGTTCGTACCGGCGGGCGAGACGGCCGAGGTGTCCGGCAGGGGCACAGTCTTCCGGGCGACCGTGATCGTGTGACCCCGCTTGTGAGACAGGGGCATGCGACAGGGACGTGCGACAGGACGTGTGATCGTATGACCGGCCCTGTGGACGGCTGAGACGTCCGAGCCGGGGGAGGCTGCAAGAATGGCCCTCCGGCAAAGGACGGGCAAAGGCCGGGACGGCGTAGAGGCACTTGAGGCGAAGGGACAACGCGACCAGATGAGCGCGTCAGGCGGAACCAGGGCGATCGTGGCGGCACTCGGCGCCAACCTCGCGATCGCGGCATCGAAGTTCGTGGCGTTCGCGTTCAGCGGCTCGTCCTCGATGCTCGCCGAGGGCGTGCACTCGCTCGCCGACTCCGGGAACCAGTTTCTGCTGCTGGTCGGCGGCAAGAAGGCCCAGCGCGAGGCCACCCCGCAACACCCCTTCGGCTACGGGCGAGAACGCTACATCTACGCCTTCCTGGTCTCCATCGTCCTCTTCTCGGTCGGCGGCATGTTCGCCGTCTACGAGGGCTACGAGAAGATCAAGCACCCGCACGAGATCGAGCACTGGTACTGGCCGGTGGGCGTCCTCGTCTTCGCGATCATCGCCGAGGGCTTCTCCTTCCGGACGGCCATCAAGGAGTCCAACCCGCTACGCGGGGACCTCTCCTGGAAGGAGTTCGTGCGCCGCGCCAAGGCACCCGAGCTCCCGGTCGTCCTCCTGGAGGACTTCGGCGCACTCGTCGGCCTGGTCCTCGCCCTCGGCGGCGTCGGCCTGGCCCTGCTCACCGGCGACGGCGTCTGGGACGGCATCGGCACCCTCTGCATCGGCATCCTGCTCATCCTGATCGCCCTCGTCCTGGCCGTGGAGACCAAGTCCCTGCTGCTCGGCGAGGCCGCAGGCATCGAGGCCGTCCAGAAGATCGAGGCCGCGATCGTCGACGGCGAGACCGTCACCGGCATCATCCACATGCGCACGCTCCACCTCGGCCCCGAGGAACTGCTCGTCGCCGCCAAGATCGCCGTCCAGCACGACGACACGGCCGGCGAGGTCGCCTCCGCGATCAACGCCGCCGAGTCCCGGATCCGCGAGGCCGTCCCCATCGCCCGCGTCATCTACCTCGAACCGGACATCTACAGCGAGGCCGAAGCCCGCAAGGGGGCCGACCGCGAGGCGACCCCCGGGGGACCGGCGCCGCACCCCGCCGAGCACTGATCACCGGCCCACGGCGGCTGTACGGGCCCGCGTCCCCGCACGGGGGCGCGGGCCCTTCACTCACCTGATCTCGCTCAGCACGTCCAGCACGGCCCTCTCGTCCGGCGCCGCGATGAGCCTCTCCCGGAACCCGGGGTCCATCAGCTTCCGCGACAACAGGGCCAGGAGCCGCAGGTGTTCGTCGCCCGCGGCCGCCTCCGGCACGGAGATCATGAAGACCAGCCTGGCCTTCGTACCGTCCAGCGAGCCCCACTCGACGCCCTCGGCGGACCGTGCGAACCCGACGACGGGCGCGGTTACCGCATCCGTCTTGGCGTGCGGGATCGCGATCTCCTCCCCGAGTCCGGTGGTTCCCTGCTCCTCCCGCCGCAGGGCGGTGGCGACCAACTCGTCCACGTCCGTCACCTTGCCGGTCCGGACGAGCAGCTCCGCCATCTCCCGGATGGCTGCCTCCTTGTCCCGGGCGTCGAGGTCGACCTTGACGGTCTGCTCGGTGAGGTAGCCGGAGAGGACTTCGCGGTCGGGTTCGGCCGCTTCAGCCGTGGCGGCGCTGCTGGATTTGGCGTCGGTACTGGTCTTGACCCCGGCGCTGGTCCTGACGGTCACCTCGGCTTGGGTGTCGGCTTCAGTATCCGCACCCGCACCCGCACCGGCACCGGCGTCGGCGTCGGAAGCCGCGGCCTTCTGCGCCCCAGCCGCTGCCGACTCCGTGGCGGGCGGCGCGCTCGAGGCGACGACCCGCTGCGCCACCACGGCACCGACGGCTCCACCAGCCGCCGCACCGGCGCCCACTCCGACCAGCGCGGGCTCGAGCGGTGCGGCCACGCCCGGCTCGGCCACGCCCAGCCCGGGCACCGGTGCCGTGCCCGTGCGCCTCCGCTCGCTGATGTCGACCAGCGTGACCGTCGTCAGCGCGGTGACCGCCGTACCGATCAGCACGGCCACGAAGAACACCGGCACCCCGCTCACCGCACCCAGCACCGCCACGATGGGCCCGCCGTGCGGCACCGCGTCCTCGACACCGGCGACACCGGCGACGGCACCGGCCACCGCCCCACCGAGCATGTTGGCCGGGATGACCTGTGCGGGCCGCGCCGCCGCGAACGGGATCGCGCCCTCGGAGATGCCGAAGCAGCCCATGAACAGGGCGGCCAGCCCGGACTCCCGCTCCTGCTCGGTGTAGAGCCGCTTCCGTATCAACGTGGCCACACCCTGCCCCAGGGGCATGACCGGGATCGCGGCCGCGCACATGCCCATGACCGTCTGGTTGCCGGTCGCGATCAGCCCGGTGCCGAACAGGAACGCCGTCTTGTTGACCGGCCCGCCCATGTCGAACGCGATCATCAGCCCCAGAATCGCGCCCAGCAGGATCGCACTGGTGCCGGTCATCCCGCTGAGCCAGTCGGTGAGGTGCTCGAACACCCAGGAGATCGGCTTCCCGATGACGTAGATGAAGAACAGCCCGAGCGCCGTGGTCACCACGATCGGGATCACGATGATCGGCATGATCGGCTGCACGAACTTCGGGACCTTGACCTTCTTGATCCACAACACCAGATACCCGGCGAGGAACCCGGTCACGATCGCCCCGATGAACCCGGCGCCCGCCTTCGAGTCGTACAGCGAGCCCGTGTTCGCGATCCAGCCACCGATCATGCCGGGGACGAGGGCGGGGCGGTCGGCGACGGCGTAAGCGATGTATCCGGACAGGATCGGGATCATCAGCTGGAAGCCGATGACACCGATCTGATTGACGTCGGCCCAAAAGGTGCCCTCGGGGATCACATAGCCCTTGGCTGTCGCGTCGCCTCCGAGCGCGAGCGAGACCGCGATCAGGAGACCCCCGACGACTACGAACGGGATCATGTACGAGACGCCGTTCATCAGCGCCTTGTAGACGGTGCTCCGTTGCTTGCCACCGTCGCCCGACGCAGCCGCCGCAGGCTTGCTGTCCGCCGTGTGCACCGGCGCCGACCGCACCCGCTCGATCAACCGCTCAGGATGGTGAATCCCCTCCGCCACTCCCACGGTCAGGACCCGCTTGCCCACGAAACGGCTCAGGTCCACGTCCTTGTCCGCGGCGACGATGACGCCGTCCGCAGTGCTGACATCGTTGTCATCCAGGACGTTTTCAGCCCCGATAGATCCCTGGGTCTCCACCTTCATGTCGATGCCACGGCTCGCGGCGGCCTGCGCGAGCTTCTCCGCGGCCATGTACGTGTGGGCGATGCCGGTCGGGCACGCGGTCACCGCCAGCAGCCTCACCTGCTGCTGCTCGGTGCCGCCGCCCGTGGGGGGAGGTCCGGCCGGACTGGTCACGTCGATCTCCTAACGCCTTTGTCACGCGGAAACGCCGTGCCCGACGTCCCGCAAGATCGATCAGAGGTGCCGATCTCTTCGCTTCCCTCCGCACCTGCCCAGACCGCCCAAGGAGCAAAAGTCCCCGGATGACCTGGTCTGTTGTCGCCCGTTTCATAGTTCGCAGGCATGGTGCAACCGCCGTCCGGGCACCCTGCCAGGACGACTGACGGCACCCCGCCGCCATTCCGGCCGGCCACCCCTGATCGGCCTGATGTATTCGGAGGCGGACTGGGGTGCCCGGGCCGACCGGTGTAGCTTGGGACGGAGCCAGACGTCGCTGCTGATGGCGGTCGGGCGGTCCCACCGCGGACCGACCGAGGGAGAGAGGGCCTCCGACGGACTGCGCTGCGCGCACCGGGCATGCCTATGTCCTCTTCGGGCACCCCTGTGTCCGCCGCCGCGCAGACCAGCCGTACCCACCTCGCCCCAACCCCGAGGAGCAGCTCGAATGACGACTGTCGAAAACCGACAGGACTTCAAGGTCGCCGACCTCTCCCTGGCCGAGTTCGGCCGCAAGGAGATCACTCTCGCCGAGCACGAGATGCCCGGCCTGATGGCGATCCGCCGGGAGTTCGCCGCCACCCAGCCGCTGGCCGGCGCCCGCATCATGGGCTCCCTGCACATGACCGTGCAGACCGCCGTCCTGATCGAGACCCTGGTCGCCCTCGGCGCCGAGGTCCGCTGGGTCTCCTGCAACATCTTCTCCACCCAGGACCACGCGGCCGCCGCTGTCGCGGTAGGCCCGAACGGAACGCCCGAGAACCCCCAGGGCATCCCGGTCTTTGCCTGGAAGGGCGAGACCCTGGAGGAGTACTGGTGGTGCACGGAGCAGGCTCTGACCTGGCCGAACACCCCCACCGGCGGCCCGAACATGATCCTGGACGACGGCGGTGACGCCACCCTCCTGGTCCACAAGGGCGTCGAGTACGAGAAGGCCGGCAAGGTCCCCTCGGTCGACACCGCAGAGAACGAGGAGCACCGGGTCATCCTGGAGCTCCTGAACCGCACTATCACCGACGGTTCCCAGAAGTGGACCCAGCTCGCCTCGGAGATCCGCGGCGTGACCGAGGAGACCACGACCGGCGTCCACCGTCTGTACGAGATGCACCGCGACGGCACCCTCCTGTTCCCGGCGATCAACGTCAACGACGCCGTCACCAAGTCGAAGTTCGACAACAAGTACGGCTGCCGCCACTCCCTGATCGACGGCATCAACCGCGCGACCGACGTCCTCATCGGCGGCAAGACCGCGGTCGTCTGCGGCTACGGCGACGTGGGCAAGGGCTGCGCGGAGTCCCTGCGCGGCCAGGGCGCCCGCGTCATCGTCACCGAGATCGACCCGATCTGCGCCCTGCAGGCGGCGATGGACGGCTACCAGGTCACGACGCTGGACGAGGTCGTCGACAAGGCCGACATCTTCATCACCACCACGGGCAACAAGGACATCATCATGGCCTCGGACATGGCCAAGATGAAGCACCAGGCGATCGTCGGCAACATCGGCCACTTCGACAACGAGATCGACATGGCCGGCCTCGCCCAGATCCCCGGCATCGTCAAGGACGAGGTCAAGCCGCAGGTCCACACCTGGAAGTTCCCCGACGGCAAGGTCCTGATCGTCCTCTCCGAGGGCCGCCTGCTGAACCTGGGCAACGCCACCGGCCACCCGTCGTTCGTGATGTCCAACTCCTTCGCGGACCAGACCCTGGCCCAGATCGAGCTGTTCACCAAGCCCGACGAGTACCCGACCGACGTCTACGTGCTGCCCAAGCACCTCGACGAGAAGGTCGCCCGCCTCCACCTGGACGCGCTCGGTGTGAAGCTGACCAAGCTGCGCCCGGAGCAGGCGTCGTACATCGGCGTCGAGGTCGACGGCCCGTACAAGCCGGACCACTACCGCTACTGAGCCGTCCGGCACAGCAGTAGTCCCTTAGAGGCAGGCCCCCGCACCCCCGTGTCGGGGGCCTGCCCCTTTGGCCCAGTGACCCTTCTTCGGTCTTGCCCCCACGCCGTGAGACCGCCAGGCCGGACAGCCCGTCAGAACCCAGGACCCCCATGCCCCGCGGCCGTTATTCGCTCCACGATCCGCACGATCACACCCCCCTCGCGGAAGAACACTTCCAGTGCGCCCCCGGCCCGTCCGGCTGGCGCTACGTCTCTCAACTGACCACCCCCGCGGGCGATCACAGCGGCTCGGTCGACCTCACCCTCGACGCACTCGGCCGCCCCATCCGCCTCGAACTGCACGCCGCGAGCTGGCAGGTGCGCGGCGCCGCACTGGACGGCGTCACCTGGGTCCGCACGGACCCCACCGGCACCCACGCCACGGAAGGCAATGTCCCCGCCCACGCCTTCACCGGCACATCCCCCGCGTTCCTCGTCGCCACCACCCGCCTCCTGCGCCTCACCCCCTCCGCATCAGCAACTCGCGTACGCCTCGTGGCCTTCACGGACCCCGTCCTCGCCCCGCGCACCGTGGACCAGTCCTGGACCTTGCTGAAAAGAGAAGCACACGCCACTGACAACGGCCCGCTGACAGTGGAGGAATACCAGGTCACAGCCCTGGACACGGGCGAGCAGCACAACGTGCACATCGCCGGGGACGTGGTCCTCGCGGCCCCCGGCATCGAGCTGGAGGACCTTGAATCACCACCGTCGAGGTTCCCTGAAACACCGCTCGACTGAACCGGCTTCAGCCAAAGCCCGCTCCGGCACCTGACGTCGGCGTGGCCGCGGACACCTGGGGATCACGCCGGCGGAACGAACCCGGATGCGGGCCTGCTCTCCGGCGGCACGGTGGGCCGAGCTCCGGCAGCGGGCGCCTCGGACGGGGCCCCCTCCACCGGAACGCCGGCACGTCCTACGCCCGGAGCCGTCTCGGCGCCGTACGAGACGGGCGGCTGCGGAGAGGACGGAGCAGTGGGCCCCGTCCCCGGGTACGAGTAGCCGCTCTGCGCCCCTGCAGCAGGACCGGGGCCGATCACCGGAGACGCCCCGGGCGCCGTCGTAACGCTGCCGAAGGCCCGCCTGGACTCGCGGGCCTGCCGCTCCTGCACCACCGCCGCGAGATACGCGCCCGGCGGCACATCCCGCGGCGCCGGAGCCCCCGTACGCGCCGCGAGATCGGACGCCAGTCGCTCCGCCATGGCCCAGCCGACCTGCGGATCGAGTTGGTGCATCCGCGTCAGGTACTGACGGACGGCAAGCCACAGGCCATCGGGAACCGCCGACAGATCGAGTTCGGAGAACCGGCCGGCCAGCCAGGGCGGAGGCGGCGGCACGAAGCCGCTGGGCGCCACGGGAATCCGCTCCCGCACGACCAGCGTCCCCGCGAACACGTCACCGAGCCGACGCCCACGCGCCGAGACAAGCGAGGCGATACAGGCCACGACCCCGAACGTCATCAGAATCTCGACCACACCGATGGCACCCCGCACCAGCGCATGCCGGAACCGGATGGGCCCGCCGTCGTCCCGTACGACGCGAAGCCCCACGGCGAGCTTGCCCAGCGACCGCCCATGGCTGAGCGTCTCGACCGCGATCGGCCCGCCCACCAGGACGAGCAGGAACGCGGCGATCGACAGCGCCATCTGGGCCGCGTCGTCCAAAGAAGCGGAAGCGGCCACTACCGCGATGGTCACGGCGATGTACACGACCACGGCCACGATCAGATCGATCAGCACGGCCAACGCCCTGCTGGGCAGCCTCGCCGGGCGCAACTCAAGCGCCACCGCCTCGCCCGTCACCAGCTCACTCACGCCCGCCGCCCTTCCCCTGACCTGCCCTCGTGAACAGCCAGTCTGCCAAGCTGAGGGCGCATCGCGCCGCAGTACGACAAGCTGACATCCACGACGGACCGCCGACGATCAGCCGAGGAGCAGGCAAACCGATGGACCTCGACGTCTTCGTCACCGCCCACCGAGCCGAGTGGGACCGCCTCGACGCCCTGCTCCGGCGCCAGCGCCGCCTCAACGGAGCCGAGACGGACGAACTCGTCACCCTCTATCAGCGCACCGCCACTCATCTCTCCCTGATCCAGTCCAGCGCCCCCGACCCACAGCTCACCGGCCGACTCAGCCAACTCGTGGCACGCGCGCGTAGTGCCGTCACAGGCACCCGCCGCGCTTCTTGGCGCGACGTCACACGCTTCCTCGCATACGGCTTCCCCGCCGCCGTCTACCGATCGCGCCACTGGTGGGTGCCCACCGCGCTGCTCTCCACTGTCGTCGCAGCCCTCCTGGGCTGGTGGATCGGCACCCATCCCGAGGTGCAGTCCTCCATAGCGGCCCCCAGCGAGCTGCGCGAGCTCACCCGCCCCGGCGGCCAGTACGAGACGTACTACTCGAGCCATCCCGCGGCATCCTTCGCCGCCCAGGTCTGGACGAACAACGCACAGGCCGCCGCCATGTGCCTGGTCCTGGGCGTCTTTCTGGGCCTCCCGGTCCTCTGGATCCTGTTCCAGAACATGCTCAACCTCGGTGTCGGCGTCGGCCTGATGTCCTCGGCCGGCCGCCTGGACACCTTCCTCGGCCTTGTCCTCCCGCACGGCCTTCTCGAGCTCACCGCGGTCTTCGTCGCCGCGGGCACGGGCCTGCGTCTCGGCTGGACCCTGATCGATCCGGGTCCCCGCTCCCGCCGCACCGCGCTGGCGGAGGAGGGGCGAGCCGCCGTCGGCATGGCGATAGGCCTCGCCCTGGTCCTGTTCGTCTCCGGAGCCATAGAAGGCTTCGTCACGCCGTCGGGCCTGCCCACCTGGGCCCGCATAACCATTGGGATCGTCGCCGAGACGGCCTTCCTCGCCTACGTCTTCGTCCTGGGCGGACGAGCGGCCCGAGCCGGTGACACGGGCGACGTCGAGGCGGCCGAACGCAGTGCCACGGTCCCCACCGCTGCCTGATGTGCGTGGGACCGGGCTGAGCTGCTACTGTCTCCTTCGCCCCGCAGGAGCCGTTGACACGGACGGTGTGGGGAGGTAGATTCGAACAGTTGCCTGGAGCTGGGTTCACCGGCTCGGTAGCAGTGAGTGTCTGTCTGCTTCTGGAAATCTCGATTTCGAAGAAGCCCCTTCCCGATAAATCGGAAACAGATGGCCGGTCAGTCCGGTCCGGAAGTTCTGATAAAGTCGGAACCGCCGGAAAGGGAAACGCGGAAGCGGGAACCTGGAAAGCACCGAGGAAATCGGAACCGGAAACGGTCTGATAGAGTCGGAAACGCAAGACCGAAGGGAAAAGCCCGGAGGAAAGCCCGAGAG